>JAAYYJ010000042.1 GCA_012515455.1 Oligosphaeraceae bacterium | reverse complement strand
GCCCAGGTAGCGGGCGAGCAGCCCCTTCTCCTGGGTGCCGCCTAGGCGGCTGTGACCGCTGGAACGGCCGCTGGTGTCGGCGGAGTAGTAACCGGGCATCCAGTCGTCGTTGTCACCAACATACATCATCGCCGCAGTGCCCAGCTGGCGGTGCAGGTTCAGGCAGCTGATTTCCATCGCCTTGGCCCGGGCCTTGCTTAAGGCCGGCAGCAGCATCGAGGCCAAGACCGCAATGATGGCGATGACTACGAGAAGCTCAATCAAGGTGAAAGGGCAAAAAATACGTCCAGGTGATGAACAGACACGGGGCATTAAGAGTTTCTCCTATTTCTGATATTGAGTCAACCAGCAGGGGCAATTACTGCAGGAAAGCCGGTCTGCAGCTGGTCTATTTTACGGCAGAATACATTTGTCCTAATATAATTGCAGTCACAAAAAATGCCATCCGGCAGAGGGGGGTCATTTAACCAGGCCGGGTTCTGCTTGGGCCAGCCAGCGGATGCAGTTCAGCAGCAGTGTCTGCTCGGCTGCAAGGAGCGGGACATTGTGGTTGCCCCGGCCCAGGCCCAGGCCCAGGCCGCAAGCCGCATAACGTCCGGTCCCCAGGCTGCCGGCGACCAGCACCGGTTCATTATTGGCGCTGCAGGCCACGATATCGCTGATCTTGGCTGGCTGCAGGGTGACCTGGAAAGGGAAGGTGGAAGCATAGGTCTGCCCGCTCAGTCCCTGGGTGACGGGATGATGTCCGATGGTTTTCCACTGGCCGTGGTTCAAGGGCGGATCAATGGCTTTCAGCACGACCTCGGGAACCGAGTTGACGAAGCCCCGGATGCCGCATAAGGCGTGGGTGACCAGCAGGCCACCGCCTTGTCTGACGTACTGGTTCAGGACTTCGCCTGTGGCCTGGTCCTTGAACTGCCAGGCCAGGTCCTTGGGCTGCGGAATGATCACCACCTGGCAGGCGGCCAGAGTCTCGGGACGAAGATTGGACAACACCCCAACCGACAGCGAGGAATCCTGCTGCAGGAAGGCCAAAATGGGCTGCGCGCCAAACGCATTGTCCTGCCAGACCGCGACCTTGATGCCCTCCGGACGGGGGAATGCAACCGGCCCCTCACGCTGCAGCTGCACGGCTTCTTGTGCCCCAGACAGTACCTGGAAGGGCTTGCTGCGGAAGAGCAGGGACTGGCTCTGCCTGTCCTCGCCCCGGATTTCCAGGCGGTAACTGCCGCCGCGGGCACAGGTCAGACGGCAGGCCAGCTGGCGCTGGGAACGGCTCGGGCTGATGCTGCAGTCCTGCGCCTGCTCCCAGCCGTTCCGGAGCAGACCCAGGCGCATGGTGCTGTAGTTTAAATCCTCGGGCAGGGTAATTTCTGCGAACACGGATTCCTGCAGGCTGTAGAAATCGCGCAGCAGCGGATTCCGGGAAGGCTGCAAGGTATGGGGCCAGGCCGGCTGGTGATGGGGCAGGCTGGTTCCGGCCGGGCGGCGGCTGATGCCTTCCTTGAGCACGGGCAGGAACTCAGTGGCAAAAGTGCGGTTGTGCTGAAAACAGACAAAACCGTCGGCGCCCAGCTGCCGCGCCAGCTGGATTTGTTCGGCTGCCGCCGCCGGGTCTTCCAGCAGATGGATGCCGATGCCGGGATAGATCGGCAGGCGGTTCT
>JAAYYJ010000461.1 GCA_012515455.1 Oligosphaeraceae bacterium | reverse complement strand
GAAGATTTCGGCTGGAAAAGAGCGTTACCACATTGCTTGGGTTGTGGTCAAGCACCTGGGAGTACCTGCAGTGCCAGCCTTGCCAGGGACAAAGCAGATAATGGTCCCTTTCAAGCCTGGGCTACATCTGGAAGTCTTAAAGCATACCAGTGCTCAACACCTGATTTTGCACCTTACCCATAAGCAATGTCCCGGGATTCAGTTAATGGTACTGATTCCTGCAGGATATTCCGCCATCCGAACGGCCCCGTGCGCGAAAATCAGACATTTCCCGGCACAGGCCGATTGGATCACTGCCTCGCCTGGCTGCAGTGCCAGAATCTCGGCCATGGGGTCCAGGGGAAGGATTCCCCGGCCTGCGTTCACTGTCAGGCTGTAAATTGCTCCGTAGGGGACTTCCACCTGATAACGGCAATCGCCGATGAGCAGATCGGCGGCCTCGGTTTTCCGGTCCCACCAGCGGATGTTGAGAAGATAGAAAACCCGTTCTCCCGTCGCCAGGTCCCAGGCTGGCGTTTCCACAGCATTGCCGCCGCACATCCAGCCCCTGCCTTGCTCCTCCTCGATCATTTTATCCAGAAAACTCCGCATCTCGGCCCGATACAGTTCCGGGATATCGGCAGGATAGAGGTCGGCGGCAAAATAGACCACGCTGCCTTTCCCGCAGCAGCGGCGGGACAGTCCAGTCTGGGTCATCCAGTCCGGTCCAAGCAGATGTGACAGCAACGGGTGTGGTGCATAGACCCCCTCGCCGTTATGGAGCAGTGATTGGGAAAGATGCCGTTTGCTCAGCAGCAGATGGCCGCCATTCTCCACAAAGGCCGCCATCTTCCGGCCCTGCTCGTCCGACCAGGTGTTCCAGCCCAGGAAGACCAGGTAGCGGTACCGGTTCCAGTCGGTTTCGCAGGGAGCAAGATCAAAGGCTCCATAAGGGGTTCCGGAATACCAGCCGCAGGGCGCCACCGGACATTGGGGCTTATAGATGGAATGGAGCTCATTCAGCGGCAGCAGAAGTTTACCCAGCTGGAAAGATTTTTCCGCACTGCCGGGCTTCCACATCTCCCCTTCCCTGAGCCAAAGCGGCGCCTGGTCGGCAAACATGTTCCAGCCATCGTATTGGCCCTGCAGAATGGCGAAAGGCAGACACATCCTGCCCCGGCGGGTATGAGTCTCCAGATATTTCCGGAAACGGGTATGTGCCTCCAGGTGCCGCAGGCAGTTGCGGCTGTACCGGTCATAATCCACATAGCCCTTCTCCATCCGCCAGAGTCCCTCTTCCACATTGATATCGCCAGCGCCATTGATATAGGCAGTGGCCAGAGACAGGAAGTAGCGCTCCGCGTGTTCCGGAGTATCGTGGGGCGTCGAACTCCACTGGGTTGCGTTGTGGGTCCCGAACCCTTTGGCCTGATAGGCACTGCTGGCCCCGCGCAGAGCCGCAAGCACAAACTCCTCGGGACCGTACATCTGCTCCGCCAGAAGATACTCATAGCCGGCCTGGAAAAAGTAGCGGAACAGCACTGACGGACCGGAGTGGCGGGTGGAATCCCCCCTGGCATCGGCAAGATTGTGGATGAAATCTTCCGCCGCCTCCTTCAGGTCATGCGCCTTATGCGGGTCAAAGAACCACCAGGCGCCTTGGTCAGTGCGTTTGGGACGAACATGCGGCTGGATTCCCCCTTTGTCAATCCCGCGGGCCAGAAGGTCGGCATACGGTTCAGGCAGCGGCTCCTTCTTCCAGAGCTGATTGCCCCAGTAACAGAAGGAACCATCGTTTTCGTGGGACTGGCGCCCGTGAAAATGCGGTCCGGACAGCATTCCGGGCGGAGGATTGGCGTTCTTGCCAGGCAGTTCCCGCCCGTCCAGGATCAGAGTGTAATCCATTTCCAGGTCGTTGAGATATTTTTGCAGCATCGTCCAGACTTCGGGATCGCATGCGGCCGATCCGCTCCACCGGTAGGCGGGACGGAAGGCCATGAGGTTTCCTACCTGATTTTGCCTATACCACTCCAGGTAGTTCTGGAAGCTTTCCCGATCCTGGTGAATGAAAACCGCATCGCTGGTGGAGAGCCGCACACCGTCATCTGCTCCACGAACGGATTGAATCACGGTAAAGCTGTCAGAAGCGTGTGCGGAAACCAGCGTAATCTCCTTCTGACAGACTCCTGCCGGAATCGGCGGGAGCGTCAGGACATGCAGCCCCGCTTCGGCCAGCACCGTGTCGCCGCCTTGCCATTTGATTGCCAGGTCCGGTTGGTTCGTGGTCACCAGAACCTTCAGAGGGAGATTTTCCTTTGCATACTCCGGAGCAGCAATGATCTCAAACTCCCGGTTCCCGTATTCAAAGAGTTCAATCTTTTGGAACAGAAAACCCACGGCGGACTCATAATCGGCACAGAGGAAGACCTCCAGACGGTGTTCCCCGGGTTCCAGCACTCCAGCCGGAATCTCGAACTCCCCGCGCCGGTAAATGGAGGTATATTTTTTCCCCTCAAAAATGGTTTTCCCATCCACCAGAATGCGGAATTCAGGCCAATCGCGGCGGGAGATATTTTCCCCGATGTAGTTGTATTCAGGGAACCGGCTTTGGGAATGATCCAGCGGTGGAATCACATTGTCCATCCCCTGTGAATACAGACGGGGAGAGCCGAAAAAGAGGGTGCCTTCTGCGTTCTTGATGCCAATGCGCACCAGCAGCGACACCGCATCCTGCGGCATCACGAACTCCTGCTGCAGTTCAACCCAGGAATCCATTTCCGGGGTCAAGAACAACCGGACGGTCTCATCCGGCAGATCGAACTGGTCATCGGGATGGCGTCCCTCTTTGGCCCGGTAGATTCCAAGTTCCACGACTGCTTCTCCGCCGGCACCGAAAGCCAGCTTTTCGCCTTTGACAAAGCAGCGGAACAGTGAAGGAACGGCGGTACTGAAAGCACCCCTTTTCAGCTTGACATAAACATTTTTTTCATATTTTTCCCGGTGGCAGGGAATCTTCAGTGCATACTTCTCCCGGGGGGTGTCTTTGCTGGTCAGAGCATCCTCAATGGACATACTGATACAGTAGGGCGAGCCTGGTTCCGTTCTCAGTTTCCAGAAATAATCCGGCTCGCCCAGGAAACGGAACGAGTGCCGGACCGGCACTGCCCGTTTTGGGACCTGGAATGACAGAGAAAAACACTCATCGGGCAGAATCAGCCTGGTACGGTCACCGTTAAACGTCTGCATCAGTGGCGTAATATTGAAAAAGCGCATAAATACCTCCCGAAAAGATCATTCCATGATTCCATCTGCGAGCAGCAGATGGGGTAAAACCGCCCTCTTTCACAGGGGGCGGGGGAACAGGGGGAACAGGGTCTGCATCGCCTGCAGGTGGCAACTATTATCTTTCCTTCCAGTGCCAACAAAGTCATGCCGAGGCCAAGCGAAAACCGCGTCTCTTCGGAGACAATCTAGCAGAAATATTCGCATGTTAAGCATCAGTTCAGTCCTGCGGGAATGTGCTAAAACAGTATGCTCTCAAAGGGGGAACAAACCAGCACCAGGTGTTATGGCATCTTCTGCGCCAAACCACAACCCCAAGCAAGAACGCCATGCCTAACAGCATACTATATCACACTCACGGGATTCGTGAATGCAAGCATGCCATTTTGGCCTGTCAGAGCGCAGTGGTTGGAGAAAGAATTAAGCCCAGAGGCCAATCCGGGCCAGGCGCCCAGGGGGGGATAAGCATCTGCGCAGGGCAGCAGCACTCGCCTGACCGTCCCCGGCGGCTGCCCGTTCCAGGAAAGCACCAGGAGCAGCCGCTGGAGAAATATCGTTCCGGCTCATGCAAAACCGAGAAAAGCGGATATATTTATCGGCAGACCTTTTTGCCGCACAATTCCACTGCCGGGATTTTCCCCGCTCATCGAGGAGAATTATCAATGTCTTCCCCAAAACGCAGCAACGTGTTGTTGCTGATGACTGACCAGCACCGGTTTGATGTGCTGGGCTGCATGGGCAACCAACAGGTGGATACGCCGCATTTGGACCGCCTGGCGGCAACCGGGACCATCTTCCGGTCGGCCTACACCTCCTGCCCCTCCTGCATCCCCGCCCGGGCCGAGCTGATCAGCGGCATGAGCCAATGGCACACCGGAATCCTGGGCATGGGCCAGGGGCAAGGCGGCATGGGCACCAACTTCCCCCACACCTTGCCGGGCGAATTGGCTGCCAACGGATACTATTGCAAGGGGATTGGGAAAATGCACTTCTTTCCCCAGCGCAGCCTGAATGGCTTCCACCATATCGAACTGGATGAATCTCTGCGTCACCAGGACCCGGATTTTTGCTCGGAATATGAACAGTGGTTCAACGATCATAAGGACGGCGACTACGGCATGAACGACGGACGGGACTGGAACGGCTGGGAAGGACGACCCTATGACAAACCCGCCTTCCTGCATCCGACCAACTGGACCGCCGAACGCTCTATACAATTCCTGAAAGACCGCGACCGGGGCAAGCCGTTCTTCCTCAAGACCTCCTTCGCCCGCCCGCATTCGCCGTATGACGCCCTGCCGGAGTATTTTGAGAAATATCTCCAGAAGGACCTGCCGCCTGCCGCCATTGCCGACTGGGCCGCCATACATGATGACCCCGAGACCGCCGCCCTGCCGAACGCCTGGCATGGGATCAAAAGCCAGCAGGAGGTCCGCGCTGCACGGGCCGGTTATTACGGCAATGTCGAGCACATCGATGCCGCCATCGGCCGTCTGCTCGACGAACTGGAACGCCAGGGGATCCTGGATGACACGTTGATTATCTTCACCGCCGATCACGGCGATATGCTCGGAGACCATAATCTGTGGCGCAAGACCTATGCCTATGAGTCCTCCGCCCATATCCCCATGCTGCTGCGGCTGCCCAAGGATATGCGGAACAACACTGTCCGCGAATCGGACCGTCCGGTGATGCTGCGGGATGTCATGCCTACTATTCTCGATGCCCTGGGACTGGCAATCCCGGACAGCGTGGACGGACTGAGCCTGCTGCCCCTGGCACAGGGCCGCCATTGCAGCTGGCGTGATTTTGCCCACGGCGAACATTCTTCCTGCTATTCGCCCGACGAGGAAATGCAGTACCTCACCGACGGCAAGGTCAAATATGTCTGGTTCCCGCGCACCGGCCGCGAACAGCTCTTCGATCTCGACCGCGACCCGCAGGAATTGCAGGACCGCAGCACTGATCCGGCCCAAGCGGCGCTCTTGGGCCAGATGCGGCTGCGCCTGGTATCAGAACTGCGTCCCCGCGACTGCGGCCTGACCGCCGGCGAGCAACTGGTGGTCCAAGACCAGCCCATCGTCTCGCCGTTCTATCTGCAGCGCCTCCGCGGCATGAGCGACCTGGACAAGGAAATCATCTGCTGGATCAGTCCGTCTTGGCGGGAGAAGCTCTACGCTCCGGCGGAAGCATAACCGCACCGACTTATCCACCTCCCCTGAATTAATTTATCAACCAACTACTAAAGGACTCCGCGCATGTCCAAAACTCTGCCTGTCATCCTGCTGCTCTGCCTCACCGTCTTCTCCAGCCTGCCAGCCCAGGAGGAGAATATCGACATCTGGGACAACACGCCGCTGGGACCGACCGTTCCCCTCGAACCCGTGGGCCCTCCGCGGGTCAATCGCGAGCTGAAGTCCAACCGGGTCAGCAGCAATCTCACTGGCGCGCCGCTGCTTCTGGCCGAGAATGGGCAGGCTCGCGCGGCCATTGTGATTCCGGCCAAAAGCGACGAGCAGCAGTACCTAGCGGCCGAGCGTGCGGCCAAACTCTTGCAGGGCAAGGTCCTCGCCTCCAGCCAAGCGACCCTGCCTATTGTCCATGAGAGCGAGAATTCTCCGTGCACTCTGGAGGGCGGGAAACTGCGTGTCAGGGTCGGCAATGAAGTATTCGACTACGCGGTACTGATCGGCGAACACCCGATGTCAGCCCGAAACGGCATCACCAGCCAGGACCTGCCCGAAGAGGGTTTTTTGCTGAAGGTCAGCGGCAATGTGCTCAGCATCGTCGGCGACCACAACAGTGCCGTCTATGCCGTGGTAGACCTGCTGGAACAGTATGGCTTCCGGTCCCTGTGGCCCGGTGAATTGGGAACTGTCGTGCCCAAGCTGCCGGTGTTTGCTCTGCAACCAGTACAGATCAGCGATGCGCCTGCACTCAACCAGCGCTGGATGCGCTCGGCGGACACCTATACCCCACGAGCCTGGAATCTGCCCCCCGCACGCCAAGACTGGTTTACACCCGAAGAACTCGGGCCCCACGATGACTTCGGTGACCGTCCCCTGCAGGGACTCTACAATCTCAAATTCGCGCCCCGACACATGCAGCACTGGGCGCCGGCCAAGGCCGACTGGTCGCTCTGGCACCGCTTGGGCGGCACCCGACTGGTGCGTGCGGGTCATTCCTTCAAATACGTCTGGGCGAAATACGGGCAGGAACACCTCGACTACTTTGCGCTGTTGAAAAATGGCACCCGCCATCCCTTGCCGAAAGCGAAGCCGGACCGGGTCCAGCTCTGCTTCAGCAATCCGGCGGTCATCGAGGCCGTGGCCAATGACCGCATTGAGCTGTTGCGCTCGGGACGGCCGGTGGTCTCGCTGTCGCCCTCAGATGGTGGTTCTG
>JAAYYJ010000460.1 GCA_012515455.1 Oligosphaeraceae bacterium | reverse complement strand
GTCAATGTGCGAAGATTTGGGCTGGAAAAACGCTTTGCCATAGTGGTTGTGCTGGTCAAACACCCGGTAGTACTCCTAACGGGGCACGGCCTTGCCGGCGCCAGAGCGGTTATGGGTCAATTTCAAGCTTGGACTACATACGGCAGTCTGAAAATTTACAAGTGCTCATCACCAATCTTCGTACATTAACAATTATTTTTTTCCTGAGGCAGAATGCAAATCCAGGATCAGCTGCGCCATCATCCAGCGTACCCGGTCCAGGTTGTCGGTGTTGCGGAATTCCCCGCCGACTGCCGCCCCGGCAGCCCGGGGATCAATGCCGAAGCCGATGAACTCGCGCGCGTCCACCGGGACCCGGTCAGTCAGAAATGCCACGTAGTCCTTGGCCCGGCGCACGGCCTCAGCTAATTTTTCCTGGCGGCGGGCGGCGAGGCGCTGCTCTGCCTCCTGGATGGCCTTCTCCAGCGTCACGATGTAGCGGTGGTCATAGATTGCCTCCCGCACCGCCAGGGCATCCAGAGCCGGCACAATGCCCTCGGGGGAGTTGAAACAGACCGCATACTGGGTGCAACCTTCCAGCACTCCGTCGTCCCATTGTTCGCCGCCGCCGCTGCGGTAATGCCATTGGAATCGGCCGCCGGCCTTGACCCGCCAGGGATACAGCCCCAGGGTCAGGCGGTCCGTACCGCAGTTGTACAGCCAGAGTCGGGAGTTGTGCCCGCGAATCATCTTGACGGTCTCCTCGGTGATCGGGAAGGCGATATTCGGCATACTGATATCCAGAGCCGGGACCATGATGTGCTCCCAGGGGCCATTCATCGAGGCTATGTTGGTGGCCCCCGGAATCCCCCGCACCAGTTGGGCCAGCTTCAGTCCCTCCTGGGCGCCGGTCTCCCGCTCATTGCTGCGCTCATCGCTGGTGTACCACAGAATTTCCGGCCAATTGCGTTCCTTCTGCAGCCGCATTCCCTCGCGAATTACACTCAGGTAGGCCTTGGTCCAAGCCGGGGAAAAATGCTGGGCCAAATCGGGGTTCTTACGGTCCAGCCAGGAGATGTTGCCGCCGCCGCCGCCGAAGGATTGGAAGCCATAGAACGGCATGGCTTGCATGCCTTCACTGGTATAGATGTCCATCCACCAGACAAATCGGTTGTGCGGCGTGAATTTGACTTCGCCCTCGACCAATTCCAGGTCCGAGCGCATATCATCGCCAAAAGAGATGCTGTTCAGGCCCAAAGATTTCATGAAGCGCATCTCGCGGCGCTCATTTTCCTCAATCAGCTGCAGCACTTCCGGGTCGCGGTTGTAGCGCGGGCCCACCAGGTTAGCCGCCCAGAAGGTGGAATACCAGGGCTCGCTGGGAAAATAGTAGTACCCTTGCAGGATGGGCAGGGGTTCCAGCTGCAGCGGCAGGACATGCAGCTCCAGAGGTATTTCAGCTAGAGTCTTTCCGGTCTCGGCGGCCACTACGGCGACCTCGCCCCGGTATTTGCCGCCTTTGCAGTCAGCGGGCACCGACACCTGGATGAACCAGCTCCAGGTGGTGTCCCGGGTGACCGGAATCACTTCCCGCCGGTCAAGCAGAAAAGGCGCCACCTGTAAACTGCCTGCACCCTTGCGTCGATGCAGATAACGCACCACCCGGACCTCTGCCGCCGCCGCGGGAATGCTCCGGAAGCCGGAACGTAATTTCCCGACCCGGATGCTGGTCGGCCCCAAATCACGCAACGGATACAGGGAGAAATTAAACGTCGCGGTCTCGCCCGCCGGGGCAAAACTGCTGAGTTTGCTGCAGCGGTCATTTTCTTGCGGCCGGCTGCTGGGGAAAATGCGCTCATTGGCACTGCGGCGGAACAGCATGAAACCGCGTTTCTGTTCACTCGCTGAGGGCGTAGTGCAGACTTCCACTGGCCCGGGCAGGAGTTTAATCACGGCATCGCGCTTGCGGCGGGATTGCAAATACGCTAACTCCCGGGCCACCGCCTCCTCTTGCTCAACCGGGTAGAGGATCAGTGCATTGATCGGCATGTTCCGCCAGGCAATGCTCAGCTGCCGTTCCGTGACCTCTACCGGGAAGGTGTACTGTTGGAACCGCGGAGTCACGAAGGTGTCATAATAATCCATGCCGGGAAGCCAGAAATGTTTGGCGTTGCTGAGGTACTGATGGCGGAAGAACTCCGCTGGCCGGGTGTTGTCCTGGAACACCGTTTTGCCATTCAATTCCAGGGATTTCTGAAAATAGAACGTCGCCACCGTGCTGCTGGTCTGGGAATCACCGCTGAGAACCCAGAGGCGGTACTGGCCATTGGGGAGGTCGAGACGCAGAACCGCATGCTCGGCAGCAATATAATCCCGCCCGAGGGGGTCGGGCCGGCCCTTGTCACGCACGTATGCCCGGCCGAGCTTGGTGAAACCGACTTTTTGCCCCGGGCGGTATTTGTCTTCCGGACTCAGGCGCACGAAACCATCCATGACCGGTGAGTCGGCCGGCCCCAGGTCATAACGACGAATTTCTGCGCCCCGGGCCAGCAGGCTTTTGATCTCACCCCCGGCGGTGGCCGCCTGGGTGATTTCCGGCACTTCCGGGCAGGTGATCTTGACCGCACCGATTACCACCGACCCGGGTACCGCACTGCCGCTGTTGATTTCAATGCTCGTGCTGTACGCTTCTGCCGGCATCGGCAGAGTAAGCGAATACTCCTGAAAGCCTTCGCTGTCGCTGCTCAGCGATGACAAGGCACCGGCCCGGGTGAGGTATTTGCCAGACCGGTCACGGTAATTGATGAAGGAATAAATTACCCGGTTGTAATGATGCGCCTTGGCACCGGATATCTTGTACTTAATGCGGTACTCAACCAGACTTTTCGGTGAGCAGTACACCCATTGCGAATTGAACGAACGGCTCTTTTCCGGGCTGGAGAGCAGAGCAATGCCCTTGCTTTCACCAACGCCGGGCACGACCTGGTAGTCCTTCGGAAAAAAACTGGCAGGGATGCCAAGTGGCAGTCCGGCTTGGTCCAGGCGCCGGAAATCACCATTGTCAATCAGATTCTCTTCTGCTTGCAATGGTGTGGATTTGCTCTGACCGCTGCCAAACAGAACCGTGAATTCCCGGCTGCTGCCGCAGTCTTGCGCCTGCACCGCCGCCGGAACAGCCCAGGAAACACGGAAGATGTCCTGTTCCGGCTCAACCCGTACCGGCAGATGCTCACCCTCAGCTGAGAGGACGGCTACTGAGGCGGGGGCAAAAACCTGACTCACCCCGGCATCCTGCAGCAACCGGACAAAATCGGCCCGGAAGCTGGCCACCGAATCCCGCGATTGCTGCAGGGCAGTGACTTTTGCGGTGAGCAAGGCAGGCTCCTGGGCCGGCACCCGGGCAGAACCCATTACTGCCAGAATCAGGACATAAAACCAATGACTGCTGCACCAATTTGACATAATCCGGTCTCTCCTTTCAGTTGCCGTACAAGAGCTCGAACGATTGCGGATGGCTGGTCTGCCAAGAAGTGTGTCTGACAAATCACTCCTGACGCCAATGCGCGCAGGCAGAATTGCACCGGTACCGTGACGAAGAACCAGCCATAATATACATGGCAAAAGAGGATTTTTCCTGAGAAAATTTACGAATTGAATTGCAAACCACAAAAGTCGGGTTATGTTATTATCGCTGACCCGGAATGTAGGGTTCTTCGTTAATACAAGTGGTAGGATACCCAAGTGGCCAACGGGGGCAGACTGTAAATCTGCTAGCTATGCTTTCCATGGTTCGAATCCATGTCCTACCACCATCTCTTTAAGCCCGAGTAACGGTATGGCCGGCTCGGGCTTTTTCTTTCCCCAAGGCGGATAATATCCAGCACCTGCGCTGGCAGGCAGCAGTACCCGGGATGAATTGATCGGCAAGGCATGAATGCGCTCTACATCGGGCCGGAAGAGAGAAGCTGATGCAAGAACAGTTCCTGTTACACTTTAAAAGAGATGACGCCGGGCAGAAACAACGGCCCAGGATCTGGAATTTGCGCTTGGCAGTGCTGAAATGGCTGCACTGCACCGCCAAGCCCGACGCCTGGGCCGTGGACGTGCCCCTGAAGGCTGCGACTTTGAAAGCTGATGTGGTGGCCTGCTGGCAGTCCGT
>JAAYYJ010000459.1 GCA_012515455.1 Oligosphaeraceae bacterium | reverse complement strand
ATTTCAAGGTCGGGATGGTTCTGGAGACGCCGCGCATTCCGTATCGCGAGACGGTAAACGGCACTGGTACGGCCCAGTATCGGCACAAGAAACAGTCCGGCGGGCACGGGCAGTTCGCCGAAGTGCATCTGCGCATCGAGCCCTTTGCCGGTACTCCTGAAGAAGAGTTCCAGTTCGGCAACGAGGTGGTGGGCGGAAATATCCCCAAGAACTATATCCCGGCAGTGGAGAAGGGCGTGATCGAAACACGGCTGAATGGCCCTCTGTCGCGTTCCAAAGTCATCAACTTCAAAGCCACGGTCTACGATGGGAAGTATCACGACGTGGACTCTTCGGAAATGGCGTTCAAAATCGCGACCCGCGGGGCGTTCCGGGAGGCGATGGCCAAGGCCAAGCCGATGCTGCTAGAGCCGATTATGAGCCTGAAGATTATGTTCCCGGAAGAGTATATGGGAGCCATCAGCGGCGACCTCAATTCCCGGCGCGGGCGGATTCTGGGTATGGACCGCGAGGACGGTATGCAGATTCTCAATGCTGAACTGCCCTTGGCGGAATGCTACACCTATCCTACCCAGCTGCGCTCCATGACTCAGGGCCGCGGGAGCTTCGAGATGACCTTCGAGCGCTATGAGACTGTCCCGGCCCAGCTGGCCGCCCAGATTCAAGCTGAGGCAGCCAAGCTGCAGGAAGAGGAAGAGGACTGAGTCCCCACTGATATTTTGTGCCGGCCGGTTGCTTCTCCGGCCCCAGCCGGCGTGCCCAGGCCCGGGACCCGCTCGGGGCGTTTCGGTTCCGGACCGGCTGTTGCTGTCCGGACAATAATCAGAGATAAGAGAATAGCACAGATGAAGAAATTCAAGGTTGGGATTATTGGTTGTGGTCGTATTTCCCGCTTCCACGGCATGCCCGTAGCGGCCCAGGAGAATGCCACCGTCACCGCATGCTGTGACTTGATTGCTGAACGGGCTGAGGAAATGGCGCAGCAGTTCGGCTGCAAAAAGACTTACACAAATTTTGAGGAAATGATCCGCAAAGAGAAGTTGTCGGTGGTGCACATCTGCCTGCCGCATTATCTGCATGCGCCGGTCGCCATCCGGGCCATGGAATTGGGCTGCCACGTCCTGACCGAGAAGCCGATGGCAATCTCCATGGAGCAGGCAGAGGCGATGGTCGCAGCCGCGCAAAAGACCGGCAAGACCCTGGGTGTGATTTTCCAGAACCGCTACAACGCCGGTTCAGTACTGGTCAAGAACTGCCTGGACAGCGGTCGTCTGGGGAAGGTCCTGTCGGCGAAGGCCACCGTGACCTGGTGCCGCACTCCGGATTATTATACCAGCAGTGACTGGAAGGGCACTTGGGACAAGGAAGGCGGCGGGGCCATCATCGACCAGGCCATCCATACCCTGGACCTGATGTGCTGGTTCCTGGGCTATGACATTGACAGGGTCGACTGCAGTCTGGCTAATCGCGACCATCAGGGCATTATCGAGGTGGAAGATTGTGCGGACGGGCTGATCGTGTTCAAGAACGGAGTGCGGGCCTCGTTCTGGTGTATGAATTACTACAGCCATGATGCAGCGGTCGAGATCGACCTTGAATGCGAACAGGGCCGGGTAAAGGTCACTGCGGAAGAAGCCCGGGTAGTGCTGGCGGACGGCCGCGAGATGATCGCCCGTCCCAATCCGAACGAGAGCTTCGATTACGGCGGCGGGCCCTCCTACTGGGGTGCCAGTCATCTGAAACAGATCGATGCCTTCTATGAGGCCCTGGCAGCCGGGCGCCAGCCGGAAATCAACGGCGAGCTGATTTTGGCCACCGCGCATAAGATGATCATGGGGCTGTATCAGTCTGGCAAGGAACGGCGTCCGATCAGCTTTGCTCCAGCCACGAAAGCTCCGAAGACCAGGAAAAAAGCGGCGAAATAATTACTCTCCGGTTCAGTCAAGCGCAGAACCGTTCTGAGGCAGTATATTAACCTCAGCACGTTTTTGCGCTTTTTTTCTGCCGGCAACGGAGCCCTCCGCCCCGCCCGGGAAATGCTGTCCGGCGTATCGCTTCTCACCTCTCTCACTGCCATGCGCACTTTCTTCCGAGATATCCGCTATTTGTTCAGCAATCAGGATTTGCTGCGTTTTTCCCTGCTGGTCATGGTCCTGGCTCTCGGCACCGCGGTGGAACTGGTCACCTTGGCAGTGGTGCCGTTCTTTGTGGCCCTGCTGACCGAAATCAACCACGTGACCGCCGCCAGCCCGGTGCTGCAGCGAACCCTGGCGGCATTCCAGCAGCTTGGCATCAGCGAGCCGCAACAGATTTTGTCTTGGAGCGGACTGGCTTTTCTGGGCATCTTTGCCCTGCGCACTGTATATCTGTATTTCAGTTATATAGTACAAGAACGCATCATCAAGAACCGCTGCGTGTACCTCGGCGCCCGGATTTTCTCCGCTTACATGCAGGCGCCCTACAGTTTTTTCCTGCAGCGCAACTCCCAGGAACTGCTGAATACGGTGATGATTGAGGCCGACCGGGTCACCAACCAGGTCATGAACAGCGCGGTCAACCTGCTGCGGGCGCTGATTGTGATGCTGGCTATCGTCCTGATGCTGCTCTGCCATCTGCCGCTGATCACCATGCTGTCCTTGCTGACCCTGGGAATCTTCGGAGGGGGCTTTGTGTTCCTGAACCGGGAGAAGAACAAACAGCAGGGGGAAGAAGAGCACTGCAACCGCGAATTGGCCATGAAGGGCATCGCCGAGGGCATCGGCGGCATCAAGGAAATCAAAATCCTGGGCTGCCAGCATCACTTCGTCGCCAGCATCCACAGGGCCCTGGAAAAAGTCTACGCCGGACAACGCTGGCTGGCGGTCAATCAAAAAATCCTGTGGCCGTATCTGGAATTCGTCACCATCGCGGTGATGGTCGGGGCGATGCTGCTGGCGATGCAATTGCAGCAAGAGAATTTTATGGGCATCGCACCGTCTTTGGCGTTGTTCGCCGTGGCGCTGTTCCGCCTGAAAGGCTGTGTTACTGATTGCATGCTGAATTTTACCGCTTTGCGCTACAACTTCATCTCGGTCAGCACCGTCTGCCGGGACCTGCGGCACCTGGAAGCGCTGACGGAACCGGAAAAAACGCGCCGCCGCCCGGGACGGCTGCTGCCGCTGCAGCAGGAAATCAGAATCGAGCAGCTGTCTTTCCGCTACGAGAATACCACCGACTGGGCTCTGCAGGACATCTCCCTGGAAATCAAACGCGGCCAGGCAGTGGCTTTGGTCGGCGCGACCGGTTCTGGTAAGAGCACCCTGGCCGATGTGCTGCTCGGGCTGCTGACCCCGGGGCAGGGGCGGGTGCTGGTCGACGGCGTCAATATCCAGGACAACCTGCAGGACTGGCACCGGCAGATCGGCTATGTCCCGCAGAGCATCTTCCTGCTCGACAGCAGCATCCGCAGGAATATCGCTCTGGGAATTCCTGAGCAGGATATCGCTGCCGACCAGATTGACAAAGCCATCCAGGCGGCCCAGTTGCAGGAGTTCATAGCGTCACTGCCCCAGGGCCTGGATACTGACTTGGGCGAACGCGGCATCAGGCTCTCCGGCGGACAGCGGCAGCGCATCGGCATCGCCAGGGCGTTGTATCACAACCCCGCAGTGCTGCTCTTTGATGAGGCAACCTCGGCCCTGGACTCGCTGACCGAAAAAGCCCTGGCCCAGGCCCTGGAAAATCTGCGGGGCGAACACACCATCATCACTATCGCACACCGCCTCTCAACGGTGCAAAACTGCGACCGGCTGTTCTTCCTCAAGCAGGGTAAACTGCAGTATCACGGCACATTCCAGGAACTTGCCGACAGCAGCGCGGAATTTAATGCGATGGTAGGAAACGCAGAATTATTCGCCCAAAAACTCGAACTGTAATGCTCAAGAGTAGTAGATGGTCAGAAATAGCGTATAAAAAACACCTATATTTATTACAAATATGTATAGAAGAAGACGAAGAAAATTTGCCCGCCCGGGGCAAAAAATGGGCTCGGAGGGATGATTGTACCTGAAGCCTTGGCAAAAGAGCTTAGGTGAACCCTGAAAAGGCT
>JAAYYJ010000458.1 GCA_012515455.1 Oligosphaeraceae bacterium | reverse complement strand
GACCTCGCCCTGCGGATTGTTCAGGGAACTGAGGTCAATCTGGACACAGGACAAATCCTGCTGGCTGCGGATGGCGAAGGCCAGGGTGGCGTACTCCCCGGGGGTGGCGTAAGTCCGCACCGGGCGGGCGATTTCTTCCGGGAATGGCCTGGTCTCGGGGTAAATAAAGCGCATAGGGTGGGTGGGGAAGGGCAGGAAGGCCAGCGACTGCTGTTCGGCCGGCAGGGCCGGGTCCTGCAAATTAGTGTCTGGCTGAATTCTTTTCAAATCCTTGGGGATGCTGATGGATGCCAGGCCGTAGGTATTGGGACGGGCATTCACAACTCCCAGTTTGGCCGGGGCCTTCCTGCCCCAGACCCGGAACTGCCGCGGCAGGTCCGCTGCCGGAAGCGACAGGGCTGGCAGGCTAAGGATACTCAAGACCACTAACATTTGGATGTGACGTCGCATTATTGCCCCTTTGCATGATTATGGGTGATGAAACAGCAGTTTAGTCTTGGAAAGGATCATTTACGATGGAGAAGGTCAGTTCGCAGGGCTGGAGTCTGCCGCTGGCCTCCTCCAGGCGCAGGCGGTACATTCCCTCCCCCATACCGCGCAGGGGGAACGAGATTTTCACCGGTTCGGCAGCGACAGCCAGGGTCTGAGTGCTGAGCACGGCATCACGGCGAGAATCCCACAGAGCTGCCTGAACCTGGATTTCTGTCTCGGACGGAGCTGTCGTCCCGGTGGCGCGAATCGCCTGCACGGTCGCCAGCACCTGGGCATCGCCAGTGCTGTAGGCGCGCGAGCTCAGAGTGGCTTCCAGGCGATCCGGCTGCACCAAAGGGCAGAATTCCAGGTCATCGAACCAGAGCGTGCCGGGCTGACAGCGGATGCGGATGGCGAAGGACCAGCTCTGGGGGCGTTTCGCCGGCGCCAGAGAATCAATCCGGGCGCGGATATCCTTGAGCCGGAAAATTTTTTCGAAATACCGCCAGTCGCTGTCCCCGGGGGGGAAGTCGAAGGCATTGAATCTAACGCTGTTTCCGCCCCCGGCCACCGAGGTCCAGATACCCACAAAAGGCATGGCGTCCTGCTGCAATCCGGTCACCTCCTGGCTGAGCTGGCTGTATTTGACCCAGCCGCGCAGGATATAATCATGCTGCAGGCTCTCGATATCGCCAAAGCGCTGCAGGCAGCCCGAGTGGGCATAGGCGGTCGGGCTGATTTTGAGGCTGTGCCGGCCGTTGTGCGAGACCGTGGGGTCCAGACTCCGCGGGCCGGGTTCGCCGCTCAGGCTCCAACCGGCCGGATGGCCTTGGTCGGTGAGTTCCTCGAAGCCAGGGTTGGTCAGCAGGTTTTCTCCGCCCCGCCGGGGGGTGTCTTCGCCCGGCAGCAGAAGGCCTTGCAGAAACAGTACTACAAACAGTGCTCGCGGCAACATCTTCAGACTGGTGTTTTTAGGCATAAGCCCTTAATGTATTTGCGAGTTGGCAGAAAGCAAGGCTGCAGACGGGGAAAAACAATCCCGCAGCGCATTTTTGTTGCCCTGCGCCGCGGCTATGGCGCAGGTTGCGGCGAGTTGGTCCGGCGCCAAGCGGAGGGTGTGATGCCCTGGTGCTGCCGGAAGCAGCGGCTGAAATAGAGCTGGTCCGGAATGCCGACTGCGGCGGCGGCTTCCCGCACCGTGACCGTGCCGCTGGCCAGCAGCCTGGCTGCATGGGCCAACCGCACCCGGGAGAGGTAGCGGTATATCGGCAGCCCCAGGGCTTTCTGAAAAATGCAGTTCAGGTGTCCGGGCGAGTAATGCGTCATTTCGCCCAGTTCGCGAAGGGAAATGGGCTGGCAATAATATTCTTCCAGGTATTTGCGCACCTGCTCCACCACATCGGCATGATAATTTCCCGGGCTGTCCTGCTCCTCTTTCAATGAGTCATCCAGGCACTGCATCAGCAGATAATGGCAGCGCGTGGTATCGACCCGGGGACTGCGGATGCATTCCCACAGAGTGCGTGAGCGGGGCGGGAAGATGTGGAAACGTTTTGGGGACTGCCGGTAGCCGTCGTTCACCAGATACATGGTGCGGTGCAGGTTAAGGCCATGCGGAGTGATGGTCAGCCAGAACAGATCATAGCCGGACTGGGGGTGCAGATAATGCTCACTGTGCCGGGTCCCGGCCAGCAGGAACTGAGGCCGGGCATGGGCCAGCCGATACCAGCTGCCATTCAGGTGCAGGGCCAGTTCGCCTGCAGTCAGCATGATGATTTCACAACAGGCCGGATGGGATTCAGGAGGATAGAACGGCGTGTCCCAGCACCCCGGCAGGGGGTCGCCCGGGGCAGGGCTCTCCGCGGTAAAAAAATCCGCGCCGGCAGAAGAGAGATTCTGCAGCAGCTGTTTGAGTTCATCGCGAAACATGGCCGGGGGCCTTCGGTTCTGCGGGCGGGTAATATGGTTTGCCAAAGCAGGTGATCTGGGTCACACCATGGCGGACCAGGTCATCGCCCTGCAGGATGGTCAGACGCACCCGCTGGGCGGGAATTTCGGCGAAGGTGCGGAAATCAACCACCAGGTCCTCCTGCTGGTCAGAAAAATCCAGAGTCCGGGAGGGTTCGCTTTCGCCCCGGCGGT
>JAAYYJ010000457.1 GCA_012515455.1 Oligosphaeraceae bacterium | reverse complement strand
TGGTGTTGCGTCTGGGCCCGGTTCCGGAGCATCTGGTCGCTGAGATTCTCCTGCAAGTGGTGCGCGGTCTGGCTTATGTGCATAGCAAGGGCTTTATCCACCGCGACTTGAAGCCGGACAATCTGTTGCTGTACCGTGAGGGCAATTCTCCACCCCATACTTTTGCCGATATCTTCGGCAGTCCGGACTGGCGGGTGTCAATCTGTGATTTCGGTATTGCCGCCGGGGGGGCATCCCAGGATGACGAGGATGTCAGTAATGTGATTGGCAGCGCCGCTTTTATGGCTCCCGAGCAGGCATTCTGTGTTGAAAAAGTTGATTTTCGTTCTGACATCTATGCCTTAGGAGCCACGGCGTATTTTTTCCTTACCGGCGTGGCTCCCTTTGATGGTCATGGCCGTGACGAGCGCCTGTTGCTCAAGGCCCAGAACAATATCCCGGATCCCTGCCTGCCGAAGGGGCGAAAAGTCAGCCGTCAGTTTCTCCGGATTCTGCGGCGGATGGGGGCGGTAAACCAGGAAGAACGATATCAAGACTATGCGTCGTTGCTGGCCGATTTGGAGTATCTGCAAATCAGTTATGATTCCAGGCAAAAGGGCCTGTCGCCATATTTTCCTGGCCGCCAGCGCAGTTTTTTCCTGGGGTTGGGCCTGGGAGTGGTTATTTTATTGCTGGCCCTTTCCGCCGTCCTGTTTCATCGCTGGATGCTCAGGCTGGAGGAGGAGAATTCCATTCCCAAGACCATCTCAATGATTTTTTGGGAAGGTGCACGGGACCAATGGCGGATTTTTCAGCGCGATGTGAATTGTGAAGTCCCGACTCTGATTGGCAACCGCGGCGCGGGAGCGTTGACTCTGCGCGAGGTTTTGCAGCCGGGCCAGTCGATTCAGGTCGAGGTGCGTCTGATGGGGATTGGCGGGGCCTCGCTGCAAATTGTGGATGCAGAAGGGGAGCGGGCGAGCTTTTTCTGCCATCATCTCAGTAATCCTGAGTTACAGTTATGGCGCATGGAAGTTGATGGACAGACCATGCCCCTGGGGCAAATACAGCTCAACAACAATTTACAGTGGACCAAGGTTGTTATCCAGGTGCACAAACAGCAGATCTGGTTCCACGTAAACGGAGAATTGCGCGGCGTCCGCCATCTGGAGAAGGGTATCGAACAGTGGCGGTTGCGCCTGGGGACTGTAAAAGGGGTATACTTTCAGTTGAAAGACCTGCAAGTGCTGGGGAAGAGGGAATGAGAGCCCAGGCAGGCGGGGTTTACACCGCGGCAGGCAGAACCACGCCGCTGACAAAAGCCCGGGGCGATAAAATTAGTGGCTAATATTTTTCAGCCCGTTTGAGGGCGAAATGTTAACAACAATTATTGCTCTCTGGCAAAGAAAGCTTTAGCGCGGGAGAGGGCGGTCAAGACCCGGGCTTTCTCAAAGAGAACATTTTTACTCCTGTGCAGGAGGGCTTGGGAGGCAAAATTTTTATCTTTGCAAAGCATCAAGGACTTACGTTGAAAATACTCTCCCGGACCAGAAAATTCTGTTTTTCGCATTTGCTAAAAGGGAAAACCGGGTTACTTTTGTGGGTGTACCGATTCGTCATATCTAGTGGTTAAGAAATCCTTATCCTCGCCATCCCGGAACAATCCTCGGTGGTGTATTGGTTCATTATATATGCAAAGTGAATTTTTGATACAAGACTTTTGGCTTCGTTGTATTGAGAAACTACGGACAAAGCTGGATGCCACAGCCTATTCGCTGTGGATTGCGGATATTGTGCCTGTGGCGTTGGAGGACAAGACTCTTATTTTAGGCGTCTCGGACCGGGTTTTCACCGATTGGCTGGTAGAGAATTACGGCGAGCAGATTAGCCAGTGTGTGACCGAAGAGTACGGCCGGCGCCTGAAGATCAAGTTCGAAAAGGGACATGAGCCAGTCAGCAGTGTGACTGAAGAGGCCCCGCCTGCCGCGCCCAGTCTGCTGCCGGCACCGCTGCCCGCGCCTGTGCTGCAGCCACCGGACAACCGTTTCAACCGT
>JAAYYJ010000456.1 GCA_012515455.1 Oligosphaeraceae bacterium | reverse complement strand
GCTGATGCGGGAGAGCAGGATATCAGCCTTGAAATCATCTCCGGCCAGGCAGGCGTAGGGGGCGTCAGAGGTCACATCACGGGAGCTATTCGGACTGGGCGGGACATTATTAGTGCCGCTGGTGACCAAGCGGGGCGGCACTAGGTCCCAATCACCGATAATAACTGCGTGGGTCAGGGCGCTGCTGCTGTATGCAGCGGCGAGGTAAGAGGCGATATTGTTGCTGCCACTGTCGGTGTCGGCGGGATAACGGGCGATGCTGACTTCGAAACCGAGACGGCGTTTCCAGAGGGCATAAGTATCGAGGGTATCGGACCAGCTGTCCGGGAGGATAAAGAGCAGCTGCCCGACGCTGGGATTGGCGCTGCGGGTCAGGCCGCTGCTGTTCAGGAACAACTCACTCTGCAGGGAGGCGAAGGAGCCGTTGTCATCGAGCCGGGGCAGGGTCCGGCTTTCGCTGCCGTCTTGGTCCAGGAGGGTCAGAGTGGCTTCGAAGCTGCGGCAGACCAGGAGCTTGCCCTCCTGGGGGAGATACTGCAGTGGTGATACCTGCAGAGATAGCCCGAAAACTTGGCGCAGCTGGTAAGTGCCGGCCAGGCTGGCCAGCAGCGGTGGGTAGGGCGTGCTGGCGTTGTAGATGGCCGGGTCTGGGGGGGCTGTCGTGCTGCGTTCGCTCCAGAGTTGTTCGCCGGGCGAAGGCAGGGGCGGGGGGCAGGGTATTTCCTGCTGCTGGCTGGCGGTGATTTCCAGTCTGCCCCGGGCATCCGGGAGCAGTGCGAAGTCGGTGTGGAAGACCGGCAGTTCCGGGTGTCCACGGCGCTGCAGCATCTGCGCCTGAGGCAAGATGATCCGGCTGTAGGTCCCGTCCGGGCGGGTGACTTCCTGCAGGGAGAATTCGCCTAGTTCGAAGCGGAAGCGCACTTGCCCCGGTGATTGTGCCAGCAGGGTGAAAGTCGCGCCGGCCGGTCGCGGGGATGCTGTCGCGGGACTAGCTCCGGTGCTGCCGGAGGGGAACTGCGCAGTGGCACTGGCCGGGGAGTCGGAACGCTGGGGGGTGGCCGGCCGGGCAGCCGGAAAATTATAGTCAGCGTGGTCCGGCTGCTGGCGGAACGGGTTTTTCTCCTCCGCCAGTTCGAGGGCCAGAAACAGCAGCAGTGCCCAGAGCAGGCGGAACTGCCGTCGGGGGGCTGGTTTTGGCGCCGTGGGATTCATGTTGCTGACCCTGTCAGGGTGGAAGAATGGCTGGGGTGGCCGCGAAAATGCTGTATTGCGGCATTACCGCAGCTGGTCCAGAAGCAGAGAGCAGAAAGCAAAATATAATATAATGCAAAAAACGGAAAGCAACAAAGGGCAAAAGCGCCGCTGTTGCTTTCCGCTGAAATGATTCGGCCATCCTGGGGGAAGGCCGAGGCATTACGCCGTCATAATCCCGCGATTCGGGGGAGCTTCCGGTGGGTTATTTCCACTTGTAGACCAGTTTGGCGAAGTAGGTGGTGTCGAGATGCTTGACACCCTCGGCCACCAGGTTGTTGTATTCGTTGGAGACGCCGAGACGCAGCGAGAGGGGTTTCTGCATCAGCAAGGGGATATCCAGAGCGGATTCGTGGTAGAGGCGGTAGTCGTCGGTGTCGTTCAAGCCGGGGGTATAGGTGAGGTCGCTGACCAAGGTCCCCCATTCATCGATCCGGCGTTCATAATGCAGGTTCAGGTCGAGGCCGTAGGTGTCTTCATTTTTGCCGGTCTCGAATTCCCGGCGCTGATAGCTGAGACCGATGCGGAACCGCAGCTGGGTATCCTCTTCTTTGAAGAAGAAGTAGCCGTAGCCGGCGACGACCTGGGTGCGCAGATTGATGCCGCTGAATTCATCTTTCTCCATTTCCGCCCGGACGAACCAGGAATTCAGGGTGTTGGCAATGCTGTGCTCATAATCTGCCCCGGCGATGTACTCTTTTTCGTTGGTGACGCTGTTTTCCCGGGCGTAGGCGCCTTTGATGTACATCAGCAGGCGATCTTCCGGGCCGGTCATAGCCGCCTTGGCACCGGCACCGCCGTAGAATTTCTCGGTATTGCCGGATTTTCCGGACATATCCAGGTATGCCTCACCGGACCACTCGCGGCCCGGAGGCGGCGGCGGGATGGTGGGGTCGGCGACGCCTTCGGCCCACAACGCTTTCACGCTGTCCAGGGCAACGGGGGCGCTGGCGCCGGCGACCTGCAGCTGCCCGGGGGCGGTACCCAGCTGCAGATTGCCCTGGAAGCGCTGCTCGTTAGTCAGCACGCCAGTCAGGGGAGCGGCGGACTCGATTTGCGTGATGTTAGCCTGGTCGATGACCAGTTCCCCGGCAAAAGAGGTCTGGATGGAGGCTTTGCCGGCCGCAATTTTTTGCAGCTGTCCCACGATGACGGTCCCATCGGTGAGGTGGATTTTGTCAGCCAGGAGGGTGGTGGAGAGCAGGAGTGCGCAGAGGAGGCTGATGAACTTCATGTTTTTCCTTGGGTTTTGGTTGTCTGGTGGTTGATTCTTTAAAACAGGTTCTATCTAAAAGCAAAGGCATATTATAATTTCGCGCAGATATCCTGGACCAGCGCCTCGAGTTTTTGTCCATACTGGACATAATTATCGAAGCGGGCCTGGGGATCGGCTTTGACGCTGCTGTCATGGAAGACGACCTGCATGTGCGGTTCGATGGAGATGCCGCCCTGGTATCCGCGGCTGAGCAGGTCCTGCAGAATTTTCCGGACTGCGCCGTCGCCCTCTCCCGGCCAGGTGCAGACCAGGGAGTCTTTTTCCGGGATATAATGTCCGTCCTTGATATGGATGTAAGCGATATGCTCGCGGACCTTCTCATAGAATTCCCAGCTGGACTGGCGCGGATACGGCTTGGCCCGGGAACGGTCGGCGCTGCTGATCGGGTTACCGGTGTCGAAGACGAGTTTCAGGCCGGGGACATTCTCCAGCATTTTCAGGGTAAATGGCCAGCCCATGCCGCCGTAGTTCATGCAGTTTTCGTGCAGGGGCTGGATACCGCTGTCCAGGAACATCGCGGTAATTTCGCGCAGGCGGCGGAAGCGTTCCTCTGCCAGCTGGTCATCGGGCTCGCGTTCATCCAGGCGGGCGTAGCTCATAATGCGGATCAGTTTGCTGCCCAGGCGTTGCATCCTGGGGATGGTGCGGCGAATCCCGGCCAGGGTGTCTTCGAAAGGGTCGGTGATTTTTTTGGACCAGTTGGCGATGGTTGAGCCGAAACAGTTTACGGCGATGCCGGCTTCTTCGAGCTGGGCTACGGCGCGGTCGAAGTCCGGTTCGGGCAGGTCATGGATATTTACCCCGTCGATGGCCCGTGATTCGATGTTTTTCCAGCCCAGGGCTTTGGTGGCGCGGATTTGTCCGGCCAAATCACCGGCGGCCTCATCAGCGAAGCCGGTAAAATAACCGCGAAATGGTTTTGCCATAATTATGAACTCCGGGGGTTGCTTTGTAGTTGGTCAAGGTAAGGCAAAAGGTTGGCGGCTGGTTGTGGCAGAGTCAGCCGGAAACGACTTAAGGCAGCAGCAGCTTCAGGGCTGAAAGGCCAGCCAGCAGCAGGACCCATTTTTCAAAACTGTGGTTGCTCATTTTGGCGCTGATGACAATTCCGAGCAGTGATCCCAGCAGCACGACCGGAATCAATTTGGCGTTGAAGAGCAGCGATTCTCGGGTGATGGTGCCCAGTCCGACCATAAATGGCACCTTGCACCAGTTCAGGATGCAGAAGTACCAGGCGCTGGTGCCGATGAACGATTCTTTGGGCAGGCGCATGGCGAGCAGGTACACAACCATGATCGGTCCCGCGGCGTTGGCGATTTGGGTGGTCACTCCGGCCAGAACCCCGAAGGTAATGGCGAGGCAGAGATTCCATTTTGGCGGCAGGGTGCTGATTTCCGCCAGATGCAGCCGGTTTTTGAGCCAGCTCAGCACAACCAGTAGCAAGACCAGACTGCCGATGCTGAGGCGGATCATAGTATTGCCGCCATCTGCACTGCCCATCAGCTGCTTTACGATGAAGAAGCCGATGATGATGCCAGCCAGTGCGGCCGGCATCAGTCGGAACAGCAGAGGCCAGTTCGCATGCCGGTGGAAGTAGAGCACGCCGAAAGCGTCCCCGGCAATCAGAATAGGCAACAGAATACCGGTAGACAGCGCAGGTGGAAAAACCATCGCCATCAATGGTACTGCGACCGTGCCCAGGCCCGGCAGGCCGGCTTTGGACATCCCCACGCAAACAGCGCAGAGAAAAGCCAGGGCCCAGCCTTTCAGTGGCAAGGCAAAAATATCAGTTTCCATTTCTGGGATGGTCTCAGGACATTTTTTTCTTCAGAGTCTCGGCCTGCTGCACACCGATCAGGGTTTCTTTCAAGACTCCATCCTGGTAGAGCATCAGCGTCGGGATGGTGTTGACGCCGAATTTGGCGGCCAGCTCAGTCTCGACATCGATGTTGACTTTGCCGACTTTGATGCCCAGGGCGGCGAAATCCTTGCCGGCATTATCCAGGATTTGTCCCTGCATCCGGCAGGGGCCGCACCAGGAAGCCCAGAAATCGACAATTACTTTGCCGCTTTTGATAAATTCATCGAATTGGGTGCTGTTTAATTCCATTGCGAAGTCAGACATGGTACTCTCCTGTGTTGTGCTGAGGTAAATCGTTTCAATCAGCCCAGTTCACCCAGATAGCGTTCGGCATCGATGGCTGCCCGGCAGCTCATGCCGGCGGCGGTGATTGCCTGCCGGTAATGGGCATCGGCGCAATCGCCGGCGGCGAAGACTCCGGGGACGCTGGTCAGCGAGCGTCCGCTGTCCACCAGCTTGATGTAGCCGTCGCTCATTTCGAGCTGCCGCGCGAAGACCGCCGTATTCGGGACATGCCCGACGGCCACGAAGACACCGCTGCAGGGCAATTCCTGTTCGGCGTTGGTTTTGACATGGCGCAGACTCAGGCTGCTGACTTTTTGTTGCCGGGGGTCGTTGATGGCAGTAGCGACCGAATCCCAGTGGACTTGAATTTTGGGATTGTCCAGGGTGCGCTGGACCATGATTTTGCTGGCCCGGAAGCTGTCCCGGCGATGGATGACGTGCACTTCGGAGGCGAAATGGCACAGGAACAGCGCTTCTTCAAGCGCGGAGTCACCGCCGCCGATCACTGCGACGGCTTTGCCGCGATAGAACGGTCCATCGCAGGTGGCGCAGTAGGAGACGCCATGGGCCTGCAGTTCATCTTCACCGGGGAGGCCCAGGGTGCGGGGCTTGGCGCCGACCGCAATCACCACTGCCTTGGCGGTCAGGATTTCGCCGTTGTCCAAGGTCAGCTGGTGTGCACCGGGGCGGGAGAAATCTGCCGCCTCGACCAGATTGAAGAGAAAGCGTGTGGAGAATCTCTCGGCCTGGAGGCGCATCTTTTCCATCAGGTCGTAGCCCTGGATG
>JAAYYJ010000455.1 GCA_012515455.1 Oligosphaeraceae bacterium | reverse complement strand
AGCCGGATGCTACGGTCAATACTTTCGATTTCCCCGATATCACCCTGGAACAGCTGCGCCTGACCGTGTTCGATCCCGCGGCCCGGGTGGCGGAAATGCAGGCGGTCTATCTCAAGGAAACGGAAAAAAATGCCGCTGCTGCTGTGCCCCCGCCGCCGCCGGCCGACAGCACGGTCAAGGCTTACAGCCTGGCCCGACAGCGCACTGCCTCTTCCGAGGGCTTCCAACTGCTGGGCCCGGAGGCGTTCAGCGATAGTACCGGCATCGCCTTCGCCGACCGCCAGAACCCCGGACCCGGCCGCGCGGCTTTCGCAGCTGGCAAACAGGACCGCAGCTTGTCGATTCCGTTGGCGCCGGGGCGTTATCAGATGCTGGCACTCTCCGGCGATCACCTCTTCCCCGGACCCGGTTGTACTCTGAGGTTTGCCGGCAAGAGCCTCCGCCTCAGCCAGACCGGCCCCGGCGATTTCGCCTGGGATACCGCGCTGTTCAGCATTGCTGCCGACCGCCTGGAGATCACCCTGGAGGGGCCGTGGCTGCTGAATACGCTGCTGATCGCCGCAGTCAACGACCGGCAGGATTTCGATGCTGCAGTGAACCGCCTGATGCTGGAAGGCACCGCAGAGAGCAAAGCCAAGAAATACATCCTCCAGGAGCCGCCTACCCACCGCGAGCCGCCCACCCCGGGCGAAGTGGACCTCCGCTGCGGCTATATCCCCTACGTGCCGTCCCTGCAGCAGCGCATCTACCGCCAGACTACCCCCACGGCCGCCCAGCAGCAGGCCGCCCTGCGTCTCAAGGCCGCCCCCGGTAGCAGCCGTGCGGGGACCTTGGCTCTGTATGCTCTGGAGGACCTGGAGCAGGTACAGCTGACTCTGCAAGGTGAGTTCCCCGGCACCGTGCAGCTGCTGCATGTGCGGCAGCACCCGCAGAAGGTGGGCCGCAAGGGCTCCCGCCTGCAATGGGCAGTGGTGCCCGAGGTGCTCGAACCGCGCCAGTACAGCGATGTCCGCCAGGGCGAATCGCTGCAGTTCGTCATCCTGGCGGAGGTGCCGGCCGCCGCCCGCGCCGGGCGCTATCAGGCCACCCTGAGCCTCTCTGCTGCAGGCAAGCCAGCCCGGACCATCCCGCTGGAGCTCGAGGTCTATCCGTTCACTCTGCCGGAGCCCTTCGCTTACAGCTGCTTCGGGATGTACTACGGCACTTTCGTCAGCAGGCTGTTCGATCTGCCTGAGCCCATGCTGCGCGCGACCCTGCAGGACATGCGGCGGCACAATATGTCGACCGTCGTGCTCTATGACAGCCGGGTGCAGCCTATGGGCGAAGAGTACCTGGCCCGGGTCAATGCCGTGCTGGATGCGGAGGGATTCCCGCGCCATCCGCTGCCGTACGCCTGCGGTGGCAGTATCACCGCCGACCGGGCGGCAGAGCTCAGTGCGATAGTCAAACGCCAGCAGTGGCGGGAGCTGCTCTTTTACCCGGTCGACGAGCCCTTCGCCGGCGGGCAGGAGCGCCTGGGCCGGGCGATCAAGCTCTACAATGAGCTGAAGACTGCACCGGGAGTGCGCACCTACTCCACCGTGACCCAGAATGACATCAACGCCATCGGCAATGGCTTGGATGTGCGCTGCTATACGGTCAACCATGATACCTTCCAGCCCGACCGCATCCTGGCCGAATGCGCGGCCCTGCCGGAGAAGGAATTCTGGTGGTACAGCAATGGCGCCCGGGAATATCCCGATGCGGTCCGGTTCAAGGCCGGGTTCTTCCACTACCGCACTGGTGCCCGCGGCCAGTTCTACTGGGCCTATCTGAATCCCCGCGGCGATATGTTCAACGATTTTGATGAAGGCAACAGCGATCACGTCACGGTCTTCATCCAGGACGGAAAGATCATCTCGACCCTGCAGTGGGAGTCCATCCGCGAAGGCATCGATGACTACCGCTATCTGCGGCTGCTGGAAGAGCTCTGCCAGAAATATGCAGATCAGGCTGAAGCCGCCGCTGCCGGGCGGAAATTGCTGGCCGAAATCCGCACCAAGCTGCCTAATGGTCTGGCAGATTATCAGGAACGCTTCGGGAATGTCCTGGATATCCACGAGCAGTCCTGGTGGGAGCCGGAGGAATTCGACCTCCAGCGCCAGCGCCTGGCCGAGGCCATTATGCGCTTCAAACAGCCCTGAGGCTCTGTCGCGGCTGAGGCAGGTTTCCGGCCGCGCCCCGGGGGAGGCAGTTCCTCCCCCAAAGCGGTCGGCCGTGCCTGGAGGGCAGAGCGGGGGGTGGGTATCACAGTCTCCCCCCGCCTTACCAGGCCCGGTCCATTCTGGTTGTGTGCACGTAGTATATTTGCGGTTTGTCTGCGCCGGGGATGATTTTGCCGCCGACCCAAATTGATCCGGCCGGGTAGGTCAGATGCAGTTCATAGAATAATTCCTCGCCGGTGCTGAACTGCAATACCCTGCCCAAGCGCTGCTCCACGGGCGTCTGTCCCGACAGTTCCTGGAGCAGCTGCCAGGTCTGGTCTGAGACCTTGTACCAGTACTCCTCCGGATGTTGTCGGTTGTTCCGGCTGAACTCCAGCAGAGCGTCGCTGCCGGGGACATATTCCTGCGCTTTCAGCTGCCAGCCTACATCCTGGCGGACCCACCAGTACAGCCGTTCCGTCTGGGGGGCTGCGACCGGCTGTTCCCTGCTTGATACCACCAGCTTTTCCTGGGTTGCTGCCACCAGCTGGTTCTGGGTTGAAGCCAGCAGCTTGATACGTCCATACACCTCGCCGACGGGTTGCTGGTTGCAGATGATTCTGGTCTTGCGGCCCAGCGGGTCAGCCACCTCATGCAACTGCAGGGTGCCGTTGGCGCTGTCCAGATAGTTGAAGCCCCACAGCCAGCGGTACAGTGCGCCGTTGTCCGGTTGTTCCTGGTACCCGAAAGGGCTGACCGCGCAGACCAAAGGATAGAACGGGAGCCAGAATAACCAGAGCAGGGGCGATTCTTGCTTATCGTCATAAGGGGAACGCCAGAACACATCCACGGGTACCAGCAGCGTATCCGCGGCGATGATGCCCAGGTCGGTCAGAGCAGCTGCCGGCACGCCATAGAGGCAGCGGTACCAGGGGCACTGCCGTACGGTCTCGGCAGTAATATAGCGCAATCTGCCGTTCAGCTGCATTCGGGCTGGGCCGTTGATGCAGCTGCTGCAGCAGAGCAGCAGGACGAGCAGGAGGCAACCGCAGCGGCGTGGATAAATGCGGGCAGGCATCCGTTCTCCCTGGCGCCCAAGGGGCGGTTCTGGGGCAAACTCTCTGATTACGGAAATTTCTCGATTTTGACGTACTTGAATTGCACGAACCCGGCATCGCCTTCGCGAATCAGGAAGTAGTAGTCGTAATTCTCGTTGCGTTTGCGGAAGTCGATGACGTATCTCTGCAGCCCGGATTCACCCGGCGGGGTATAGATGCGGGCGTTGGCGTTGGTCAGGGGGGTGGGATTGCGCAGAACGATGGTCCATTGCCCCGGCCCGGGCTGCTTCATCTGCATGTCAATGGTGAAGCGGAAGCGGGTCTTCGCCGGCCCGGCCCAGACATTTTCCGGCAGGACCAGCCTGGCGTTCCCGGATTGGTGGTGGTAAAAGCCGTCGACCAGGGGCAGGGGCTTGCCGCCGCTCAGCCCGCTCAGGAACTGCAGGTCCTGCATGGGTTGGGAAGTTTCGTAGATGACTTCGCCTTGTTCCATGCTGGGGACCGTGGCCTCGGCCTGCAGGCTGACGCCTTCATTGCCGAAGAAATCCACCGGCGTAACCAGGAAGCGGTAGGTTTTTCCGGCCGCAAAATATCCGGCATTGAAGGTATGGGTCTGCTGTCCGGGGCGCTGTTGCGGCGGGAGATAGAAATCTGCTCCGATGTCCTGCCGGGTGAACACCACCCAGGAGCCATCTGCCTCCTGATGCGATATTTCGATTTTGTAGATTTCAACGCTGTCCGGGTCATTAGCATAGGGGAACTGCAGGGTCAGACCGGCGCCGGCCGGGTCAGGATTGACGCTGATTTTGGCCTCGGTCGGGAATTGCGGCTTTTGGGCTTTGGCTTTGCGGGCAGCAATCGAGTATGGCGCGGTGTCCTTGTCAAAGGGCCAGGGGACACTCCAGAGCTTGTCGGCTAGGAATTCTTTTTT
>JAAYYJ010000454.1 GCA_012515455.1 Oligosphaeraceae bacterium | reverse complement strand
GGATGGATTGCTGTTTCATCATGAAAGCGCCCTGGAATGCATGCCGCTGCTGGAAAAACTCCGGGAACGCGGTTTGACACGATTGACCGGGATTTCTCTCGACAGCAATCAGGCTCGTGACATCGAACCGCTTGCTGCCACCCAGATACCAGGCAATATCCTGGACCGGCGTTTTGCGCAGTATGCACACCGCGCGGCAGAACACAAGGGCCTGATTTTTGTGAGAAGTGTCTATTTGCAGGGACTGCTGTTCAAACCGGAAAAACAACTGCACCCGGTTTTTCAAGAGACACTCCTTCCCGTGCGGCGCAAACTGGAAAACCTGGCAGGGGAAGCCGGCCTGAAATCCACTGAATTATATTTCCGCTATCTGTTGAGCAACCCGGATTTCACCTGCATTCTAAGCGGTGTCGACAGCCCGGAACAGCTGCAGGAAAACCTGCGCATCGTTCAGGCAGGAGTGCTGCCCGCAGAACTCCTGCAGAAAATTGACGGCATCGTGCCGGAATTCCCCGAAGAATTAATCCGGCCTTCCTCCTGGCCACGCTGATTTGCAGCCGCCCCTTCCATAACAACGCCATGGAACCCGTCAAAAAACTTTTTTGTTGTTTAAAAATTGGGTTGGTGGGCGCCAGCTGATGCCAGGCGGTTGATGCTCACCGTATCAGGGTTTGATCAGTTCGAGTATGCCATATTCTTCGATGATATGGAAATTGGGTGTTTCGGCCTGTTGGGGGAAGGAAGAGAGTTCCTTGCTTGGCAGATAGCGTGAATAATTGTATCTTGCCAGAAAAATCCGCCAGGGCTGCCCCGGGCCGAATTTGGCGCCGTATTTTTCGAGTTCTTTGCGCGGGATGGCCATTTCCATACTCCAGCTGCCGTCTTGATCATGCCAGTTGTTCAAAGTGCCCTGCACCTGGGCAGCGACCTTGAGCTCGAAAGGGGAGGAAGTCAGAAGGTCATTCATCAGGCAACCCCGCCCCGGAATAAAATAAGTCGTCATTTTATTGGCTGGAGTGGCGTACAGCTCCCAGTAATAGGTGTCACTTCCCGGTTTGACGAATACTTCGGCGACATCACCAAGCGAAAAGTGCGGCAGCTGATCTTCCTGTCCGTAGGCATGCACATCCGAATCTGGAAAAATTGCGCCAACATACAGGTAATGGTCATCCCAGAGCAGGCGATATTCGCCAGGTTCACGCAGAACCTTTCCAACCGAAGACTGCATGGCCAGAGGGGTCTTTTCGTATACTCCACGTCCGAGCTGCAAGCAATGCGGCGGGGCAGTCTGCCAGGCCGCCTCGGCCAGATTCCCATCCAGCTGCAAGGGAGTTGCGGTATAAACTGCTTTGACAGAAGCCGGGTTACGGTTTTGCAGGCAAAACGTGCTGCAACCCGAGAGCAAACCCGCCAGACCAGCCGCCAATAGTGATTTCAGGGAAAAGTAATGCATTTTGCTCGCTTCCTTCCATGGATTAATCATACAAAAGAGCCGGAACAAAACAGGGAACATCCCCAGATACCTGAAGTAACGTACTGCCCCGCTAAAAATTTGCAATTTCAACCGGTAAGCTTTCATTTAATGTTTTCCAATATCCCATACTGAATGGGAAGCCATTTCAAATTCTCTTGGTCTACCGGAAACAATGGCGGACACACTTCGAAAGCGATACCTTACCTATTTCAACCTCGCTAGATAATATTGTCCTGTTGGTGAATGAGTTCTCTGTGCAGTTCTTCGGCGAGATATCCGTCGCTGCGGCAATGCATATCGGAAATCCCGCGGTGGATTTCAGTGTATAAGCGCGACCTGTACAGCTTGTCGAACGCTTCGCGTAACGGCACTCCGGCAAGCCTGGCATATGCATTGATGGTGCCCTCATAAACATAATTTTTAATATAT
>JAAYYJ010000453.1 GCA_012515455.1 Oligosphaeraceae bacterium | reverse complement strand
TATTACAACCTCGGGAACATCTATTTCAAGATGGGTGATCTGGGCCGTGCGGTTCTGAATTACCGCCGGGCTCAGCAGCTGAATCCCAACGACCGGCAGCTGCTGCAGAATCTGCAGTTCGCGCGGGCGCAGCGTCAGGACAGTTTCAAGGAACCCGAGCAGACCCGGATTCTGCAGACGGTTTTTTTCCTGCATTATGATTTTGCGCCCACCACCCGGCAGCGCTTATTCCTGTGGTTTTACCTGCTGAGTTTTTTGTTGGCTACCGTAATGATCTGGTACCAGCCGGCGTGGCTGAAAGTCTGCTTCGGCATTGTGGCTGGCCTGACTGTCATTCTGACCTTGTCGCTGTACATTACGTTGCACGAATTGCAGAGCCGGCGTCCTGGAGTGGTTTTGGCCCGGGAAGTAGTGGCTCGCAAGGGCGATGGCGAGAGTTACGCACCAAGTTTCAACGCGCCGCTGCATGCCGGCACGGAGTTCATTCTCCTGGAACAGCGTGACGGCTGGTCTGAGGTGGTTTTGCCGGACGGGCAGAGAGCCTGGCTCCCCAACCAGGCTTTTGCCCTGCTTTGGGCGGAGGAACAATAACGAGTCAAGGTTTGGCTTATGGCAGCATATATAATCAGGCGGATACTGTATGTCCTGCCCATTCTGTTGGGTGTTAACCTGCTGGTCTTCAGCCTTTTCTTTCTGGTCAGCACGCCTGATGACATGGCCCGGCAGGCGCTGGGGGACAAGTCGCAGTCACCGGAGCAGGTGCAGCGCTGGAAGGAAGCGCACGGCTACCATTACCCGCGCTTCTATAATTCCGGCGAGGACGGCTGGCGATGCCTGAGCGAGACCATCTTTTTTCGCAAGAGTGCGGCGATGTTCTGGGGGGATTTCGGGTTCTCCGATATGACTCTGGAGCCCATCGGCAAAGAAATCCGCAGCCGGATACTGCCTTCCCTGTGCCTGACAGTGCCGATTTTTCTGATTACCATGGTGACCAATATTTTCGTCGGTCTGCTGTTGGCCGGGCTGCGCGGCAGCTGGGCAGATCGGGCGGCGCAGTTCGGCTGTGTGGTGCTGATGTCAGTTTCCGCGTTGCTGTACATCATTGCCGGGCAGTATCTGTTCGCTCGGGAGCTGCAGTTGGTGCCGGTGTCCGGATTCCTGCCCGGATGGGCTATGGCGAAATTTTTGTTCTTGCCGGTTCTGGTGGGTGTATTCTGTGCCTTGGGCAGCGGGATTCGTTTTTACCGGACGGTATTTTTAGAAGAGGTCAATCGCGACTATGTCCGCACTGCCCGGGCGAAGGGCCTGAGTGAAGGCCGGGTTCTGTTCCTGCATGTGCTGAAGAACGCCATGATTCCCATTTTGACCAACGTACCGGTGCAGCTGCTGTTCCTGATCATGGGGAATCTCCTGCTGGAAAATTTTTTCAGCATTCCTGGTCTGGGTGGCTTTACCATCAACGCTATTGCCACGCAGGATTTTGCCATTGTCCGGGCGATGGTCTTTCTGGGCTCGGTGCTGTACATCCTGGGGTTGCTGCTCTCGGACCTGTGCTATTCACTGGTCGACCCCAGGGTGCGTCTGGGCTGATGCACTCCGGAGCAGGAGGCAAGGCAGAGCAGGGATTTGGCGCGGGGGAGCTATTATGTGCTGGCAGGGAGAATAAAGATGCTGTTGGAGTTTTTGCAAAGCTGGTCTGGCAGGAACGCGATTGTGCTGTTGCTGCTGGCGGGGCTGCTGGGGCTGCTGTTGCAGCTGTCCCGCCGGGAATACTGGCGGCTGGCCGGCCGGGAGATTATCCAGAGCAAGCTGGCAGTCATTAGTTTTGTGCTGCTCTGTCTCTATGCTTTGGTTGCGGTTCTGGACAGCGTCGGCTGGCGCAGTCCAGTCCGGGACGCATCTGGCGCGCTGTGCCGGTCTCAGCCTGGTGGTGAGATTGTCTATGATCAAGGGTTGTCCGTGCTCGACCGGCTGCTGACGCCGTTGCGGACCCGGCAGGAGAAGACTTATTCCTCTCCTTTGGCGCGGGTACAGTTCAGCAGTGAGACGCAGGTCGTTCCCGGGGGGATGAGCCAGCGGGTACAGCCGCCTTTGCGTCATCCCGGCAGCCATCTGCTGGGTACTGACCGCATTGGTGTCGATGTCCTGTATCAGTCGCTGAAGAGCATCCGCACCGGGATGATTATCGGCCTGCTGACTACGCTGCTGGCGGTGCCTTTCGCGATGTTCTTCGGCATCACCGCCGGATACTACGGCGGAGTTCTGGATGACTGCATTCAATATTTGTATACCGTGATGAGTTCCATTCCCACGGTGCTGTTCATCGCGGCCTTTATGATTATCTTCGGGCAGGGACTCCCCCAGCTCTGCCTGGCGATGGGAATAGCCTCCTGGACCTATCTCTGCCGGCTGCTGCGGGCCGAGACTTTGCGGCTGCGGGAGGCCGAATTCGTGCAGGCGGCAATCGTCCTGGGCACGCCATCCTGGCGCATCATCCTCCGGCATATCGTCCCCAATGTGCTGCACCTGGTGCTGATTACCGCGATGCTGCGTTTTTCCAGTGAAGTTCTGGCTGAGGCTGCGTTGACCTACCTTGGCATCGGGGTGGGGGCTGACACCATGTCCTGGGGGGCGATGATCAATGATGCACGCATGGAACTGACCCGGGATCCGGTCATCTGGTGGAAGCTGCTGGCCGCCTTCATATTTATGCTCGGGCTGGTGCTGCCGGCCAATATCTTCGGCGATACGGTCCGCGATGCGCTGGACCCCAAGCTCCGCACACAGGAATAATTCCTCTCCATTTGCAAACCAGCTGGCGCAGTCTGATCAGACCTTGCGTTTGGTCATCATTCCGGCCCATGCGCGCAGGTGATTGCGCCCGGTGGATTCCGGCAGAGCGTCGTCCAGGCTGTCCAAAGCTATGTGCAGGTATTTTTCCGCCAAAGCCGCGGTGGATTCCAAGGCTCCGCAGCGTTTAATCAGCTCAGTCAGCTGCCGCCAGTCCTCTTCGCCCGCCTGGCGGTTCCCCAGGGTCTGTAACAAAAAAGCACGCTCTGGCTGGGTTGCAGCAGCCAGGGTCCGCAGAATGATCAGGGTCCGTTTCCCTTCCCGGAGATCAGAGGCGATATTCTTGCCCAGGTGTTTTTCCTCGCCAATGATGCCTAGGATATCATCCTGGAGCTGGAAGGCGAGGCCGCAGGCTTCAGCGAAGGCAGCGAGTTTTTGTGCCGCCGAGCATTTCTGGGGCTCCTGCCGTGCACCAATGGCGGCACCGGTTTCGGCACAGAAAGACAGCAACGCGCCGGTTTTCAGGCGCATCATCTCCAGAATTTCGGCCTCGCTTATTTCGGTCAGCGGGCAGCAGGAGAGTTCCACATCCTGCTGTTCACCGGCCAGCAGCTCCGGATTCAGTTTGCCGGAGAGACGTTCCAAGAGGGCGATTCTGAGCTCAGCGGGGACAGCTTTCAGGCCGGTAAAAAGGTGCGTCACCGAACCTTGCAGGACATCTCCCGCCAGAATGGCCAGGGCCTGGCCATAATCGGTGGCCGCCGGCGGGGGGAGGTGCCACTTTTCCCGGCCCAGACGCCGGCCGCGGATATGTCCGGTTTCCTGTCCCCGGCGCAGGGTATCATGGTCTATGACATCATCGTGCAGGAGGGTCCAGGTATGGAACAATTCCACGGCCGCCGCCGCGGGCAGGGCATCTTCAGCGTTGCCGCCGAGGGCCTCGCAGCAGAGCAGCAGCAGGACCGGGCGCAGTCTTTTACCGGGTTTTTGCAGGTAGCTGGCGCTGACTTCCTGGAGGTGCTGGGGCAGAGTCTGTGCCAGTGCGGCCAGTTCGGCGGTGATAATGGGCTGGACGAGATTGCTTAAGGACAGATAGTAGTCATTAAACAAGGCTGGATTCCTTCTGGTTGCGCTGAACGTTGCAGTCAGATAATTTCCAGTGCATCGCGGTCGAGCAGGTCAGGGAATGGTGCTGCCGGCAGGGTCTGATACCAGAAGGCGGTCGAGCAGATATCCGGCTGTTCGGGCAGAAAACGCCGCTGCGGCTGTCCCCGCCGCCAGCCCAGCATTTGGATGGTGACCTTGAGGTCCTGCTGGAAGCGTACCGGGTCCATGATGTGCCAGCGGTACATGGCGTGCCGTTGCTGAGAACTATACAGGCCATCCGGGCGCAGCACCTGATGATGCCCCAGGAAGGGTGTGGAGTAAATCTGATAGCCGTTGACATCCCAGTTGTAGGAGCCCCCGAAATAGTCTTCGGTGCCGGTACCGCAGATGGTCGGGAAATCCCGGTCGCCGTCGAGGTAGAATTTGATTTCGCCCTCGCCCCACCAGCCGTTGTTGTTGATGCCGACTCCGAGGACAGTGCCGACGTACTGCCCCTGTCCCTGCACGTTGTCCAGGATGGTGTAAGGAGTCTGGTAGGGGAGAGGATTGCAGCGTCTGAACTGGGCATGGAAGAGGGCGGCATCCTCCTGGACTTCGGTCAGGGTATAATTGATTTGGAAATACAGGGTAGCGGGGCTGTCAGGGTCGCGGTTTTCCAGAGTGATGCGGCAGTGTTTGCGGAACGGCATTTCCCAGAAGCAGTTCAGGCCACTTTTGGGGTTTACCGCCACGGGCAGGGAATTCACTCTGGGGTAGGCTTGATCCTGGCTGGTTTTCTGGGACGAGTCCAGCCAGGGGACGGCGAAGAAGTCCGCGATCGGGCATTCTACTGACGGGTTCTGCTGGTGTTCCCAGTAAATGCGCAAGATCAGGAAGCGGGAGATGCTGCCGGTCAGCCAGATGCTCTGGATCGCGCCGGGGCCATCGATCTCGGCCATGCTGAAGACCTCGCCGGGAGCGATACTGTCATGGGCGTGGCATTTCCAGCCTTGCCCCAGGTCTCGGGCAGGGCCGTCGGGGGCAGGGAGGGCCATCCCACCCCCGCCTTTGGCGCCGTTGCGGTTCTCACCAGAGATGGAGCGGCTGCGGGCATTGGAGAGTCTGGACAGATTACCCATTGACATCCCGAGGCCATTGAATAATTCTGACATCTCGGTCCTCCTTAGCAAGACTGGCAGTGCGCCATGGGTGACAGCAAAAAAGCCGCCTTTGCAGGCGGCTGGCGGGCAAAGAAAGATCAATCGTCGTTGGCGAGTTCTTCGGCGACTTCGTCGCTGATCACCATGTCGGTAAAGACTTCTTGAGCGTCATCATAGTCTTCAAGGACATCGATGAATTTCTGCACTTGTCGGGCAGTGCCGGCGTCTTTGATTTCGGTGGAGTTTTCCGGAATCAGGGCGATGCTCGATTCTGTAGCGGTGATGCCGGCTTTTTCTAGGATTGCCAGGATGGCTGCGAAAGCTTCTGGCGGGGCCAGTACTTCGGCTTCATCGTCAGTGACCGAGATATCCTCGACATCGGCTCCGCCATCAAGCAGCAGTTCGAAGAGCTTCTCCTCGTTGGCGTTTTCGCCTTCGATTAAGAAGCGGGCCTTGCGGTGGAATTTCCAGGACACGGCTCCTGCGCCGGCCAGGGTGCAGTTGTATTTGTTGAAGAAGGAGCGGATATCCGCGGCGGTGCGGTTGCGATTATCGGACAAGCAGGTCACAATCACTGCCACTCCGCCAGCAGCATAGCCTTCGTAGCTCAGGACTTCCATAACTGTGGTGCCGCCCTCGCCAGTGCCTTTCTTAATGGCCCGGTCGATATTATCGTTGGGCATATTCGCGGCTTTGGCGGCCGCGATGGCGGAGCGCAGGCGGGCATTCAGGTTGTAGTCGCCGCCGCCTTCTTTGGCGGCCATAATGATTTCTTTGCTAACGCGGGAGAAGATCTTACCCCGTTTGGCGTCTGCGGCACCCTTCTTGTGCTTGATTGACGACCACTTGTTGTGTCCTGACATAGAAACTCCTTTGTCCGATTACTGTCTTGTTGGCATCATCGCAATTATGGCTCCATTTGAGGGACGGAAACTGCCCTGCGAGTCCGGGCGATTTCCAGTGGATTAATTGTCTACCCGGTGGGGGTGCGGCAATAGAAAATAATATAGCTTGAGATTCGCAAAAAACAACGAAAATGCAATAAATCTTGGCTGCTTTGCGTGCTGGTGCGGGGGGAGGGTGATCGGTGGGCAGTGGTGGCTTAGCGAGGGGGTGTTTTTTCGCAGATGGACAGGCAGAGTGAATCCAGTGCGAGAGACTCTTCCACGTTCGCCTTCAGGCATTTGGCGAATTCCGCCAGGTGCTTGACATCCTGATCGGCTTCCTCGGGTGCGGGTGGATTGGCCAGGAGCGATTCGGCGCAGGGCAGGAATTCCGGATGCGGCAGCAGATCGGGGGTGACGCCGCAAGCGATCAAGTAGCGTTGCTGGAACCAGCTCTGCATCGCGTCGATGAATTCCTCGCGCAGGCGGATGTATTCCGATTCGATTTTAACCTGCCGCAGTTCATTTAATTCCTTGAGCAGCTTCTTGTTGTCGGCCGCGGTATTTTCCCAGCGCGGGTCCCAGTTGTCGGCGATGAGTTTTTCCGCCTCTTCGTGCAGTTGGCTGAAGGTAGTGCTGATGCTAGCAGATGCTTCCAGGGCGATCTTCACGCCGGCCTGGCGCTGCAGCCGGGCCAGCACCGGCAGCAGTTCGGCGGTGATTACGGGAGGATAGCTCCGGCGGTTTCGCAGCAGCAGCAAGGTCTGACAGCGGGAGCGGATGGTGGGCAGCAGCTGACGAGCATTGGTGGTCAGCAGCAGGAGCATGGTGTGCGGGGGGGGCTCCTCCAGGGTTTTGAGGAATGCATTCTGGGCATCCGGGCCCAGGCATTCGGCATCGCGCAGCAGTCCGATTTTGAGACGGTCGGGCCGGGTTTTGAGGCTGAGCTGATGGTCGAAATTGCGGATTGCTTCGATGGTAATGATGCGAGATTTTGACTGCGGGGCGATTTCCAGGCAGTCGTTGTAGGAGTTGCTCTGGAAAAGCTGGCAGGGGCGGCATTGTCCGCACGCTGCGCCGCTGGGGGTGCAGTTCAGGCAGGCGGCAGTTTGGGCCCAGGCGCGGGCGAAGGCATAAATGTAGCGGTTGTCGTCGCCAACCAGCAGATATGCCTGACCGGTGCGTTGCTGCAGTTTGGCCTGTTCCAGACAGCGGCAGAGCAGGGGAAAATCCGGATGGAACTCAGACAAGGACACGCGCGACCTCCTGATATATCTTCTCGGCGATGGTCTCGACCTGCTGGCTGGCGTCCAGCACTCTGACCCGTTGCGGGTTGTCCCGGGCGATCTGCAGGAAGGCCTCTCGCACCTGGTGGTGGAATTTCCGGTCTTCCTCCTCGAAGCGGTCGTGCTTGCCGGTGCGGGCGGTCTGCAGGCGTCGGAAGCTCTCCTCGACGCTGAGGTCGAGGAGGAAGGTCAGGTCTGGCCAGCGTCCCTGCAGAGAGAACTGGTGCAATGCGGCAATGAAGCCTGCATCTAGATGCCGTGCTCCACCCTGATACGCGGTGGTTGAGTCGGCGAAGCGGTCGCAGAGGATAATTTTGCCGGCGGTGAGCTGGGGCAGGAGGAAGTTATGCACCAACTGTGCGCGGCTGGCGCCGAACAGCAGCAGCTCCGCACCGGGGGCGATGCCTTCAGCGCGGAACTGCATCACCAGACGACGGAGTTCCTCGCCCAGCAGAGTACCGCCTGGTTCACGGGTCATCAGCACCTCGTAGCCCTGGCAGCGCAATTTTTGTTCCAGCAGTTTGATTTGGGTGGATTTTCCGGCCTTGTCAGGGCCTTCGAAGGTAATGAACAGACCCTTGGGGATGGTTTTCACGGGATGCACTCCTCTGGACTAGGATAAATCTACCTCTACCGGGCGCCCAACAGTGATGTTGGACGGGCTGCTGGTAAATATAATTCCCGAAGCGAAAAATGCGTTAATGTGCGAAGATTTGTGATAGATTGTCGCCGCAGAGGCGCCGCTTCCGGTTGGCCACGGCAGGACTTGGTTTGTGCCGGAAGCAGAGATAGTAGTTGCCCCAGCAGGCGATGGAGACGATCCGTACAGATGCTAGCCGATAAAGACCGCAGTTGCCCCCTGCAGGCGATGGATACCCGGCTGAAATGCGGGTTCTGACTCGACCGCACCCGCTCCTCCTGCAGACTGTTGAGTATCCTCGGCTGAAATGCGGGTTCTGACCCAATCGCACCCGCTCCCGCGGCTGGCGATGGATACCCGGCTGAAATGCGGGTTCTGACTCGACCGCACCCGCTCCCGCGGCTGGCGATGGATACCCAGCTGAAATGCGGGTTCTGGCCCAATCACACCCGCTCCCGCGGCTGGGATTCTTGGTCCTTAACAGGGAAGCAGTTGTCCGGGAACAAGGTATTTGTATGCAAGTGCGGGCGTATGCCTTGACAAAATTGCCCAAAGCACTAGTTTTTGCCTCGTGCCCTTGATTCTACCGGTGGGCCCACCCCACCGGTTGGGGGGACCCCCAACCCTAATTTGGACGCGCGCGCGAGGAGCGCCGGAGGCGGGAAATGGCCGCAGTGCTATCACTCCCACAACATGTTTAAGGTGCGAAGAGTTGGGCGGTAAAAAGAGCTTTGCCATAGTGGTTGGTTTGGTCAAGCACCCGATAGTGTTCCTGCCGGGCGCGCGCGTTGCCAGCTCCAGAGCGGTTAGGGATCAATTGCCAGCCTGGGCTACATACGGCAGCCTGAAAGTGCTCATCACCAGATTTCGCACATTAACAAAAATGCCGTCATCGAGCGGAATTTAGGTAAAATCTGACAGTATTGCCCGGGTTCAGACTTGCTAATTCGGGTTCAGGTAATAACTTTAAAAGTTTACCACCAGAGTTGTTTGGGGAGCTTTTGCCGGAAAGACGAATTTCAGGGATGTACAATGTTGGGTTTTATGGAAAAGTTACGTCGTCCTCGTAAGTTGCGGATTGTAGTCAACGGTCATCCTTCCTTGCGGAAGGTCTCACGTCCGATCGTGAATATTACTGCTGAGGTCAGGGAGCTGGCGGAGCGGATGATTGTGACCATGCTGACCAATGAGGTAGTCGGGGTGGGTCTGGCGGCTCCGCAGGTCGGGGTCAACATCCGTCTGATTGTGGTCAAGACCTGTTCTGACCGGGGGCATGGAGACGCTGCCGAGCTCTCGCCGGGGGAGCTGCTGCTGAATCCGCGGATGCCCCTGGCGCTGGTGAATCCGGAGCTGCTGTCAGTTTCTTCTGAGCTGAGCACCGAAGTGGAGGGTTGCCTAAGTCTTCCCGGCGTGGATGGCCGGGTGACCCGTCCGGCCCGGGTGCTGCTGCGGGCAAGCACCCTGGACGGGGAGGTGCTCACGGTTGAATGCGCAGGTCTGCTGGCGCGTTGCCTGCAGCATGAGATTGATCATTTGGACGGTCGCTTGTTTTACGACTGCCTGTCTGGCGAAGAGCAGCGCCGCAATGCGGCTGTGATGCGGTCCTTGGAGCGTGTCGAGCAGGAGCGTCTGGTCCGCAGTGAAAAACGTAGCGGGTAGGAGATTGATGCCGGAGCAGAATCACACAGAAGACGAGTTCGCCAGGCTGCATGCTGAGCTGTTGGTGGCACTGCCGTACCGGCTGTTGCTGTTCAATTTGTTTGTTCATCCCAAGTACGGTTTGTTTTTGACCTTGCGGCAGGCGAGCTGGTGGCGGGCCTTGCTGGTGCTGCTGCTCTTGGGTGGTGTGGGCGGTTGTCTGAAGACCATGAATGAGATGCCGGCTTTGGTATCCAACGGCCGCAAGGTCTCGATGTTTCTGAGTGACAACCTTGGCGATTTGCATTTCCGGGACGGGAAGATTGCCTGGACGCAGACGCCCACGTACCCTCTGACTGGTTATTTTGACCATTTCCGGGTTGATGTCCATACTGATTTGACCTTGGTCCGGCGCAGCGATCTGGTTCATTCCCGGGCAGATGCTGGTCTGATTGTC
>JAAYYJ010000452.1 GCA_012515455.1 Oligosphaeraceae bacterium | reverse complement strand
GGTGATACCACAGGCTTGATGCCCGGGATGTTCGCTGCCTGCGTGATTCCCATCGGACAAAAAGAAGTCCTGGCCATCCCCGCATCCGCGGTGCTGAAAATAGGGCAGCTGGAGTATCTGCATATTCGCTCCGACGAAGGGAAGGTGGTGCGGATAATGATTAAGACCGTACCCCTGGCCGGGACAGCCGACATGCTGGAAGTGATCTCAGGCGCGAAGCCGGGCATGAAATATCTGGAGGTCGCGCCATGAAGGATAAGTTGCTGCCGGAGGAGTATTTGTGCTCGATGGCCGAGGCCATCAAGCTGCTTGGGCATCCGCAGCGGCTCAGGATTCTGGAGTACCTGGACCTGCACGGCGAAAGCACCGTTACAGCCATTGTCAAGAACCTTATGGCACCGCAGGGCGCTATCTCACAGCAGCTGAACCGCATGCGCCGGGCCGGACTGATTTCCGCACAGCGCCGGGGACGTCAGGTGCTGTATAAGATCAGCGCCGTCAATCCAGTGACTATCTTGAATTGCCTGCGCCGTCAATGCAATATTGACCAAGGAGACGACGAATGAGTAAAGCTGATGAAGCCAGAGAATTGTTTGTCGAGGGGGCTAACTGTGCCCAGGCGGTGCTGTTGCCTTTCGCCCGCGAATGCGGACTGGACCGTGAGACCGCACTGCGCCTGGCCGCAGGCTTCGGTGGCGGAATGGGGCGCCTGCGCGAGGTCTGTGGAGCCCTGACCGGGATTTTCATGGTCGCAGGCTTGCTCTACGGATGCAGCGATTTCACCGATAAGGACAGCAAGGACGCACACTATGCCCTGATCCAGGATTTGGCGCGGCAGTTCAAAGCCAGTACCGGTACCATAATCTGCCGGGAATTGCTGGATTTGCCCGAAAATCAGGTCGATGTGCCTGTCTCTGAAGCCCGGACGGCAGAATACTACCAGAAGCGCCCCTGCGCCGATCTGGTTGCCTTGGGGACCAGGATAATGGAGGAATATATCGCCATCAGGCACCCGGGGCGGAGAAATGCAGTCGACGCAGATGTCTGAACATGCCAGCGTCAGTCGTGGATTGCTTGTGAAAACCGGGCGGTCGCGGATGCCTAGGTCCGTTCCAGCCAGATATTCTCCGCCTCGGCCAGCGGGATGGTGTGCGTGCGTTCGCCGATGCATACGGTGAAGAACATCCCGTCCAGGGAGACATTCTGCAGGGTGAGACTGTCGCCTGGAGAGAGGGGCAGTTTTTCCGGGGCCGGGATGTTTCGGCCCAGGCGGAGCACTACGGCCGGTTCACCCTGGGGCAGTTCGCATAAGACACAGCAGCGCCGGCGGTCATCCAGGCAGAGGGAAGACATTGCTTCCGTCAGATAAGTCTTCAAGGCTCGGGCATCAGAGCGTTTGGCAATGGCCTCCGAGAACAGCACGAAGCGCTCGATGGTGTCTTCGTCGACGATATGCTCCAGCCGGCAGGCGGTCTCGGTCGCCTTGTCCAACGGCAGGCCGAGAATGCCCGAGAAGAACATCTTCAGGACCTCGTGGTGGCGCATGATCCGCTCAGCCACGGCTTTGCCTTTGGCGGTCAGCTGCACCGGATGATGAGTGTTGTAAATGATCAAGTCCTGCTGCACCAGTTGCCGCAGGGCGCCGGTGACTGACGGCATGGTGACATTCAGTTTTTCTGCCACGGCCTTGGAATGGGCATGGCCATCGATGGCAATGAGTTCGGCAATGGCCTCCAGGTAATCTTCCAGGCTCTCCGTCAGTTTGGCAGTCATATCAATCTCCTTCAGCGCCCGCAGATGCTGTTGCTCCAAAACCAACGGTGCAGCTGCCTACGGTACGGCGGGGCTGTCCCGCAAAAATAACCGGCACAACCGACTTACTGTCCCCCCGGGTAACGCGGGCGCGCTCTCCGGGGGGGGCGGACAGCCGGCTCTCAGGCCAGGGCCGCGATAATCGCGTCGGTCATGGCAGTGGTTCCCAGGGGCTGGGTGCCGTTGTCCAGGATGTCACCGGTGCGGCAGCCCTGCCGCAGGGTCCTGTCGATGGCCTGTTCGATGCGGGCGGCTTCGGCGTCCATAGTGAAGGCATAACGGAGCATCATGGCCACGGAGACGATGGTAGCGATGGGGTTGGCAATGCCTTTGCCGGCGATGTCGGGGGCCGAGCCATGGATCGGTTCGTACATGCCGCAGCGTCCGCTGCTCAGCGAGGCGGAGGGCAGCAGGCCGATGGACCCGGTCAGCTGCGACGCCTCATCGGAGAGGATGTCGCCGAACATATTGGCGGTGACCATCACATCGAACTGGGACGGGTTCTTCACCAGCTGCATGGCGGCGTTGTCCACCAGCATGTCACTGAGTTCGATACCGGGATAGTCCTTGGCCACGGCATGCACCCGCTCGCGCCAGAGCCGGGAACTCTCCAGGACATTGGCCTTGTCGACGCTGCAGACTTTCCGGCGCCGTTTGCCAGCCAGTTCGAAAGCGACCCTGGCGATGCGGTCAATCTCGGTCTGGTTGTAGATTTCGGTGTCGAAGGCGATGGTGTTGCCGTCGGAGTCCTGCTTGCGGCCGCGCTCGCCGTAGTAGATGCCGCCGGTCAGTTCGCGCACAATCACCATATCGAAGCCCTTTTCCGCCGTCTCCTGGCGCAGCGGGCAGGCCCCCTTGAGCACCGGATAGAGCCGGGCCGGCCGGATGTTGGCGAACAGACCGAGTTCCTTGCGGATGCCCAGCAGGGCACGTTCCGGACGCAGATGCCCGGGCAGGGTGTCCCATTTGGGGCCGCCTACAGCCCCGAGCAGCACGCTGTCGCTGTTCTTACAGGTCGCAATCGCCGCGTCGGTCAGGGGGACGCCGTGCTGGTCGATGGACCGCCCCCCCGCGATTACCGGCTGGTAGTTGAATATTCCCGGAGCGACCTTCTCCAGGACTCTGATGGCTGAGCTGACGATTTCCGGGCCGATGCCGTCGCCTTCGATGACTGCTAGGTTGAACTTCATGCGAGTGCCTCCATTGCCGGGAACAAGCCGCCCTTGCTGATGATTTTCTGCAGGAATTCGGGGAAGGGTGGGAATTCCCCCCGGGTATTCTTGCTGAGATTGCGGATCACGCCGTTATCGAAGTCGATTTCCAGCTGGTCGCCTTCATCGATCTCGCCGTTGAATTCCACAATGGCCAAGCCGGTATTGATGGCATTGCGGTAGAAGATGCGGGCGAAGCTTTTGGCGACCACGCAGGCGATGCCGGATTCTTTGATGGCAATGGGCGCGTGTTCCCGCGATGATCCGCAGCCGAAGTTGTTCCCGCCGACCATAATGTCACCCGCCTTGACCCGCTTGACGAAGGTCGCGTCAAGGTCCTCCATGCAGTGCGAGGCGAGTTCTTTGGGGTTGGAGGTGTTCAAGTACCGTGCGGGGATGATGACGTCGGTGTCGACGTTGTCGCCGTAGCGAATTACTGTGCCGGTTATTTTCATGGTTGGTGCCTCAGGGGTTTAGGTTACAGGGTCGCGGGGTCGGTGATTACACCGGTAATCGCCGAAGCGGCAGCCACTTCCGGGCTGGACAGATAGACCTCGCTCTCGGGATGACCCATCCGACCGACGAAATTCCGGTTGGTGGTCGCCACTGCCCGTTCGCCTTTGGCCAGGATGCCCATGTGACCGCCCAGGCAGGGCCCGCAGGTCGGCGTGGATACCGCCGCTCCGGCCTCAACGAAGATTTCCAGCAGACCCTGCCGGAGCGCCTCGAGGTAGATTTTCTGGGTGGCGGGGAAGATGATGGTCCGGACCCGCGGATTGACCTTGCGGCCCTTGAGAATTCTGGCCGCGACTTGCAGGTCGGAGAGTCGGCCATTGGTGCAGGAGCCGATCACGACCTGGTCGATGGGCAAATCGCCCGCCTCCTCGACGGGGCGCGTGTTCTCCGGCAGGTGCGGGAACGCCGCGGTGGGCTTGATTTCCGAAAGATTGATCTCATACACCGCGCCGTACACCGCATCATCGTCCGCGCGGTAGACGATAGGCGCGTT
>JAAYYJ010000451.1 GCA_012515455.1 Oligosphaeraceae bacterium | reverse complement strand
TGGTGCGATCGGGCCTGAGCCCGATTTCAGCTAGGAATGCGCCACCGCCGGCCGCGGGGGCTGGTGCGATCCGGCCTGAACCCGGATTTCAGCCGGGTATGCTCCATCGCCGGCAGGGGGAGCTGGTGCAATCCTGCCTGAGCCCGGATTTCAGCTGGGCATGCTCCATCGCCGGCAGGGGGCGCTGGTGCGATCGGGCCTGAGCCCGGATTTCAGCTGGGTATGCTCCACCGCCGGCAGGGGGAGCTGGTGCGATCCGGCCTGAGCCCGGATTTCAGCTGGGTATGCGCCACCGCCGGCCGCGGGGGCTGGTGCGATCCGGCCTGAGCCCGGATTTCAGCCGGGCATGCTCCTCCGCCGGCAGGGGGAGCTGGTGCGATCCGGCCTGAGCCCGATTTCAGCTGGGAATGCGCCACCGCCGGCAGGGGGAGCTGGTGCGATCCGGTCAGAACCCGGATTTCAGCCGGGAATGCGCCACCGCCGGCAGGGGGAGCTGGTGCGATCCGGTCAGAACCCGGATTTCAGCCGGGCATGCTCCACCGCCGGCCGCGGGAGCTGGTGCGATCCGGCCTGAGCCCGGATTTCAGCTGGGAATGCGCCACCGCCGGCAGGGGGAGCTGGTACGATCCGGTCAGAACCCGGATTTCAGCTGGGAATGCTCCATCACCGGCAGGGGGAGCTGCTATCTCTGCTTCCGGCGCAAACCAAGTCATACCGAGACAACCGAAAACGGCGCCTCTGTGGCGACGATCTATCACCAATCTTGGCACATTAACAAAAACTGCGCACATTAACAAAAAAACGTTAAGGTGCAAAAGTTGGTGATAGCGGTGAATAGGAGGCGATAACTTCGCTGCCGGCGTTTTTCATCCGCGGCGGTAATGCGCTAGAGCTTACTCTCGCTTTGGCTGCGGCGGCTTGCTGCCGCTGGGCAGATATCGCTTCTTGCATTTGCTTTGTCGCGGAGGCAAGTGGGAGTTCAGTGCGGCTGAGTTCTGGTGTGTGCCGGTGTGCGGGAGCTTGCTCCCACACTGAAAGCGGCGGCAAGCCGCCGCATCTCCAGATGCCCCTTGTGCCTTATGTTCCCGCCCAGTGCGGTTTTAGGCGCGGGAGAAAGACAGAGTGCAGCCGTCTGGGGTATATGGTAAAAATCGTTTCGCTCAAGAGGATTTCCGGTAATATTAACACCAGTAATCATCGATTAGTCACCACAAGTTTCATCACCGAACTTTGCACATAACCAAAAAATCAGGACTGAAGAGTACTATGAAAACCAAGCATCAGTTGCGGTTGGGGTGTTTCCTGCTGGGGTTAATGTATGCTGCATCACTGCCGGGGGCGGAACACATCGTGCAGCCTGGGGATGATTCGTTCACCCGGGCCAAGGAGGCCCTGCAGGAAGGCGACAGCATCGTGTTTCAGCCCGGAGAATATTATGGCGGGCTGCACACTGAATACAGCAACATCACCCTGAGGGCGGCCATTCCCGGCACTGTGGTGCTGCGGGGAGATGTGGATGCGCCGCAATTCCAGCTACTGTCCCCGAGAATCTGGCAGTGCGCCTGGCCGGAAATGCCCCAGGCGGTCAATGAACGCGATACCTTCACCATCTATGAGCGGGTCAGCAGCCTGAATGAATTGTCGCTGACCACCGGCGCCTGGTTCTATGACGCCGGGAAGCTGTATGTGCATACCAGCGACAGTGATAACCCCGCCCGGCACCGCCTGAGCATCGGCACTTACGACAACCACGGGCTGCTGTTCAATACCGCCCTGGGCAGCAACAAACCCATCCGCAATGCAGTGGTCCAGGGCTTGATCCTGACCGGCTTCAATAACCACTCCCTGAAGCTCGAAGACCGGCACTCGCGACGCTTCTGTTATTGGCCGCTGCTGATCTTCGGCGCCAAAAATTGCGCCGTCCGCCAGACCACCGCCTTCCTGAACGGCCAGGGTATGGCCTTCAACGGCGGCCTACCGGTCTATGGCGGCGAGGTGGAGGACTCGGTGATGGAGGATTGCCGCGCTTTCGGCAATTACTCCCCCTTCAATGTCAGCGGCGGCGGGTTGTCAATCTACGGCCCGGCCAGGAATTCCGCCGTCCGGCGGGCCTTCACCGCCGACAACCGCCCCCGGGGCATTGGTTTCTATGCCAACCTGTTCACCAACTGCCTGATGGAGGACTGTGTCTCGCTGGACGGGCAGCGCAGCAAGAATACCACTGGCGAGGGGTCAATTCTGTACCGCAATGTCACCTCCAGCCTGTCGCCCTACGCCAACCCCCTGAAAAATTGTCTGGTCTTAGGTTACCTCGACGGCGAGAATCGGCGTGCGGATACTGACTTGTCCAACAACATCCTCCTGCGCTACGAAGAGAAGACTGAGCTCGAACAGGAATTCGCCGATCCGGACAACTATGACTTCCGCCCCCTGCCGGCTTCGCGCTTCCTGGGCCGTGGACCATATCCCCAACCGGAGCCGCTGGTTTCCCTGGTCGCCGACCGGGCCCAGCTGGAGGCACAGCTGCAGGACGGCGCCACCATCTACCTGCTGCCGGGACAGTGGTCTGGCGAATTGCTCCTCAAAGACCGCCGGGGGATCAGAATTGCCGGCCGCGGCAAGGGCTTCCGCAATACTGACTTCAGCATCAGGATCGAGAATTGCCGGGATATCACCCTGGAACGCCTGACGGCAGCGCAAATCGCTATCAGCGGCGGCCAGGATATCAAGATAAATCAGTGCTTCGGCCGCCTGAGCGCCAGTCAGAGCAGCGGTTTACGCCTGACTCATAGTTATCTGCCGCAGGCGAGTATCTCTGCCTGCCCGCAGGCTTTCGTCACCGCCTGTATCTTCGGTCAGAAAGACCAGGACAGCGGCTGGGCGGATTACAATGCTTACGCGCAAAACGTGCCTGCCCACGAAGTGCATTCGTTCCTGGCCAGCCCTGAAATGGGCCCCGGGCAGTCGTTCACCAACGGCTGGCAGTTCCAGGGCCGGGCCATCGACGGCTTCCCAGTCGGACCATACCGGCGGCAGCTGCGCAATACCAGCCTGCAGGTCGATGGACCGCGGGTGGTCGCCTGCACCGCCACTACCGCAAATATCGAACTGGTGGCGAATCTGCCGGTAACCGGCAAACTCAGATATGGCTATACCCAGGATTGCAACAACGAGATCAGTTTCGCGCTCCACACTTATCATAATATCGGCCTGAGCGGCTTGAAAGCCGGCTCTGAGCTGTTTTTCCGGGTCGAGCTGGAGGGCAGCGTGAAGGAACAGTTCTCCAATCAGAGCCTGGAGAACAGCAGCGCTCAGCGCATCCTGCGCAGCGAAGCGCAGAAATTCACTCTGCCCGGGCAGAACCGCCCACCCCGGACCTACAACGTCTCCCCACAGGGCGACGACTCCGGCGATGGCATCAACACCCCCTGGAGGAGCATCAGCCAGGCCGCCAAGATGGCCCTGGCCGGCGATACCGTGATTATTGCTGGCGGAGTTTACCAGGAAGCGGTACTCCTGCGCAGCACTGGCGAAGCCGATGCGCCGATTACTTTCCAGGGCAAAGCGGGCGAGAGGGTCCAGCTCTGTGGCGACAACCGCCGGATCGTTGACGGCATTGTAGTGACGAACCAGCGCCATCTGACCTTCGACAATCTGTATTTCCAGGGCTTCTGTTTGACCGGCATGAGCATCACCGACGCTGCAGACATCCGCTTGAGCCGCTGCCTCTGGGATGCCCGCCGCCACGGTTTCACCCAGGCCCTGCAGGCCCACAACACCCCTAGGCTGACCTTGGACAACTGCGTCCGTCTCGGCGGGCACGAAGGCATCGTGATTAGCAACTGCCCTGACTTCACCATGCAGAACTCGGTGATGTTCCACGGCGGAGTCACCAGCCTGCGGATTTTCAATGCCGGCCTGAAAACCACCATCCGCAACAACCTGTTCACGGACAACCTGCTGATGAAGGGACGAAACCCGGTGCTTTTCGTCCATGATGTGGATGGACTGCAGGAGGATAACAACTGCTTCTTCCTGCGCCTGCCGCCAGATCAGAAGCGGGTGATCGGCTATAATATCCTCAATGGCAAGCAAATGCCCGCCATGACCACCAGTACCTTCCTGGGAGCCCAGCAGATGCTCTATGCCGATTACCTCCAGGCCACCGGCCGCAAAACCGGGTCCATTTTCGCCAACCCGCAGGTGAAATTCATGTCTGACTTCCGGGCTAAATACCAGACCCTGGACGAATGGGCGGCAAAATGGCAGCAGGACCGCGGCAACGAAATGCCAATGGAAAGCGAAGTGGTCTTCGATGATTTTATGGCTCAGAATCCCGAGCTGCAGCAACGCTCCATCGGTCTGCAGCCCGGGCGCTTCGCGCTGCCTTGAAGCAGTTCAGGGCCGCACCAGTATTCCGCCGGCGAGCCTCTGGCCGGTTTGGTACGTGATTGGGCAGTGGCCAAAATCCTGCTTCCCACGCCACCTTGCGGCCAGTCAGCGCAACGCCCAACTGTTTGGTCCAGCCGGACTGCCGCGGACCATCAGCGGAGTGCCCTGATATTGAAAGTTGCCGTGCAGTGCTGAGGCAGCCCGGCACCTGGGACTCACCCCGAAGTCTGCAATCCGGCTGCGGGTGGCCTCTCAATCGCTTCCGCCATTTGGCTTAAGCGCAAACAGCGATTATGTTATACGGAGGTCCTGAAACAGATTCCATATCCTTGGAGTAGTCCATGTTTAATCTGCTTAGATACGGCACAGTATTGTTGGTTGCTGTTCTGACACTACCACTGCTGGCAGCAGATTACCGCGAATTGCACATCCCGGCAGAAGAACTGCCGCTGATTCTGGAAAGCTGGCCCGGGGCCACCCTGCTGAACCGCGAGGAATTCGAGCGCCTGTTGCAGGATGAACGCCGGCAGGAAGAAGAAAAACCGCCGCTGCAGCTGGTCTTCTCCCACCTGGACAGCCTGATCAGCGTCCAGGAGGGCCGGGCCAGCCTGGAATTGCGCGGGCAGGCCGAGGTGCTGCAGGCAGGCTGGCAGACCCTGGAACTGAACAGCGAGGGCATCGCCTGGCAGGAATGCACCGTGGCCGGAAAACCGGCGTTCTGCTGCCGCTCCAGCGCGGGAGACCTGGCTCTGCAACTACAACCAGGCCGGCAGGAATTCGTGCTGCAGGGCGAAATACCCGTGCAAAACGAGGATAGCAGCCGCCACCTGCAACTGACTCTGCCTGCAGGCGCAACCGGACGCCTGCGCCTGGAAGCCGGCGGAGACGTAATCCAGAAAAACGGCCCGCCGGTACTGCAGCGCACTTTTCAGCCAGAGCGCAATGTGACTGTATTCACCCTGCTGCCGCAACGCGGACCGCTGCACCTGACCCTGTCCTTGAACAACCGTTTTCTGCCCGGCGAGAGGATGCTCCTGGCTGATTGCCGGCTGCTGGATATCCTGGGCGAGAAGGACGAAGTGCTGACCGCTGCAGTCGAACTGCGGGTCTCACAACAGCCCCTGCCGCAATTGCGCCTGCGCATCGATCCTGCTTTCAGCGTGGTGGCAGTGAACGGCCAGCCCGGCCTGATTGCGTCCTGGCAAATGCATTCCGAGCGTGAACTGCAGATTCAGTTCAGCGAAGCCTTGACCGGCCGCACCAGCCTGGAAATCAACGCCATTCGCCGCAACTGCCCTTGGGACGGCCCCGGAGCACCATGGCAGTTCCCGGAATTTCAGGTGCTGGACGCTTATCAGAGCAGCACTTTTGCGGAAGTGCGCAAACATCCCCGGCTGCAACTGGAACACCTGCGGGGTGAGGCAGTGCTGTTCCACCCCCAGCTCCTCGCGGCAAAAATTCTGCCCCCTGGGCAAGAGAATGCGGACGCCGCCTTCCTCTGCTCCTTCTCTGCTCCCGGCCTGTACCGGGTCAGCGCAGCCCGGGTGCAGGGAGCGGCCTTGCAAATCAAGGGCAGCCTGGCAGCCGACTGGCAGCTGGCAGAAAAAGAGCAGACATTATCTCTGCACTGCACTCTGCAGCCGCTGGGAGGAGAGCTGTTTCACCTGCCCCTGGTCCTGCCGCCGGAATGGAAACTGCGCCAGCAGGAACCGGCTGCCGCAGCCGGCCAGGTGCCACTTAACGTCACCGCCGACGCCCGGCAGCCCGGGCATTTCCGGCTGCAGTTCCCGCAGGGCATACGCGAGGGAGAGAAAATCAGCCTGACCATGCATTTCACGGCCCTGCCCCAGAACTGGCTGGCTGCCTGGAGCACGGCCCGGGAATGCACATTCCCGACCCCGGATGTACCAGGTCTGTCCTGGCAGGGCGGCTCGGTCAACGTCCATTTCCTGGACAGCCTGCAGGGAGAACTGCTGGCTCTGCAGAATTGCCGTCCCCTGCCAGGACGGCAGGCACGCGCCCAATCTTTCCAGTTCCCGGCTGTCCCGGGACAGTTAAGCTACCGCGTCTCCCGCCTGCCGGCACAGTTCCAGGCAGAAATCTACTCGTACTACAAAATCAAGGGCGACCACCTCGCCGTAAGCCACGAAATTACCTTCCGGCTGCAGGGAGCCGCCCTGCGGCACCTCAGCTTCGAGCTGCCAGGAGACACCCCCGACGCACTGGCCATGACGGGTAAATTCTGCCAGGTACAGGAATTCACGGCGCAAAGCAAAGATGGGAAAAAATTATACACTGCCTGGCTCGACCGGGAATTCAGCGGCCCGGCCGAGACTCTGACTATCTCTTATCAGCTCCCGGCCGACAGCTCCGGTCAGCAGCAGCGTCTGCCAGCAGTCAGCGTGCCAGGGGCGCAGACTTATTCCGGCCGGCTGGCCATCGAGGGCCAGGCCGAATTCGCGGTGGGCATCTCTGCCCCGCTCCGCAAGATTGATCCCGGCGAGCTGGCGGCAGTGGGGAACCCGCCCGGACAGCGCCTGCTGGGGGTCTATGCTTTCAACGGCACGCCGCCTGCGGTTGACATCACCGTGCAGCGCCAGACCACCTTCCCGCTGCCCAGCTGCCTGGTCCAGCACTGCCAGGCGACCATGCTCGGCTCCGCTGACGGGACGCGCCAGTTTGCCGTCGAGTACACCTTGCGCCCGAATTTGAATGCCCTGCAGGTGCGCCTGCCCGAAAACTCACTGCTCTGGTCTGTGCACCTGGACGGCAAGCCCGCAACCCTGCTGCAGCAGCAGGATGCCTTCCTGGTGCAGTTCCCCGGCCTGAATCAGGGTCTGAGCACCCGGAAATTGCTGCTGGTTTACGAGAACTCCGGTACTGCCCCGGGAAGGCTGGGCCAGTTCAGCGCTGAGCTCCCCGAACTGCGGTATCGCGATGAGCAAAACTGCGACTGTGTGGTACCGGTCGCCAACGTTATTTGGACACTGCTGCTGCCCCAAAATTACCAGCCCCTGGCCTGCGCCGGCGCGGTCAGTCCGGAACAGAACCTGACCGGCACCGCCATCGTGCCCTTGCTGGCCCGCTGGCTGTACCGTTTCTCGGGCGGCATCAACCCCAGACACAGCTGCCTCGGACTGCTGACGCTGCCACTCGCAGCCGTTAGGCACAAAGCCATGCTGGCCAGTAAATTAAATTCTGCAGATTATCGCGCGGAGGCAGAATTGGCGGCGGGCCCTCCGGCTGGTGGCAGCATGGCCCTGGAAGATTTCGACGGCGGTGCGGTGGCCAAAGTTCAGCGTCCCGCCGCAGCCAGCGGAAAACGCGAAGTCAAAGAGCGTAAAGCCGCGGAAAGTCAGTGGTCCCAGATGCACAAAAGCCTGGATATCAATTTAGTGCGCAACGGCCGGGAACTGCGGTTCTTCAGCCTGGACGGCAAGAGTCCGTTCCGTCTGACGGTGATTGAGGAGCACGCCTGGCGGGCCCTGCGCCGGCTGTCCGTACTGCTGCTGCTGCTGGTCTCATTCCTGCCGTCATTGCAGAGAGGGCAAAGACGCACCCGGTACTGCCTCAGCGCCATGTTGCTGAGTGGGCTCCTGCCCCTGCTACCGGGATGGGGCATGACAGCCTTCCTTTTCAATTCCTTGTTCCTGACCGCCTTGTGTCTGCTGCCGCTGCATGGCCTGCTGGCGCTGTGTCGCCGCTGGTACCACTCGCGGCGCAGAACAACCGCGCCGCTGTCGCCCGCTGCCATGCTGCTGCTGCTGGCCGCTACTGGCGCCGCCGGGCGCGGCCAAGAGCCGCAGCCGCAACCCATCCCGCTGCCCAAAGATGCCGTCATCGTGCCCTATCTGCCGGGACAGCCTTCCCTGCAGGTGCTCCTGCCGCTGGAATTCTATCAGCGCCTGACGCAGCCCAAAGCAGCGGTTGCCCCCGTGTCCCCCGACTACCAGCTCACTGGCGTGGTCTACAGCTGCGATTTGGGCAATCCCCAGGCCGAGGATATCA
>JAAYYJ010000450.1 GCA_012515455.1 Oligosphaeraceae bacterium | reverse complement strand
GAGCGCTAATCTTCTGCTTGCAGTAGTTGATGCGGTAATTGAGCAGAGACGGATTCCAGTCTGGATATTTCCGGCGGACGCTTTCAAACACTGTCATGGCATCCCGGTAGAGCTGCAGGGCCATCAGTTTAGTGCCGGCTTCGTCCGCCTTGTCAGCGCTCTCCAGCTTCACATACCCTTGCATCCATTCATTGCGGGCAACATCCACCCTGCCCTGGCCATAAACCGCCAGAACCGAGAACAACAACAAGATAGATACGGCAACTTTGCTGGACATAAACTGATCCCGGGTTGAGGACGAAGACTTTGCTAACACCGCAGAGAGAAATCCGCACCAGAGAATTGTCTGGCACGAGACTGGATTTGTAAATTAATAAATATGATGCTCGATTGACCTTTTGCAAGTTCCTGTGCCCCGAGGTAATATGCAAAATCGGCCCGGTCCCGTGGCGCAGCGGCCTATTTTTCTGCTTCCGGGTTGAAAGTTGAAAAAAAAGCAATACTTTACACCTGTTACCGGCAGACCGATTTCGCTTGTCCTTTGCGGCCTCAATTGGGGAATCCCCCTGTTGCAGTGCGTATGGACTGCCTTGCAGCAGCGCCATTAATCCCCTTGGGTTCTTGTATGATTATAGCAGTTTTAGGTGATATACACGGCAATTATGAAGCTCTGACTGCAGTCTTGCAAACAGCCAAACAACTAGGCTGTGACAAGTACGCCTGCATCGGTGATATTGTCGGCTACAACGCCAATCCACACGAATGCCTGGAGATAGTCCGCGGTCTGGACATGCTGGGCGTAGTCATGGGTAACCACGACTCCTACACCAGCGACAACCGCGAGCTGCTGGGCTTCAACCCGCAGGCGGCCCAAGCCGTGGAGTGGACACGCCAGCAGCTTTCGAACGAGGAGCTCTCCTGGCTCGGTGCTCTGCCCATGAAGCGGGACATTTTTCTCAGTGCCCCGCCGGCGCGTTTCAGCTTGGTTCATTCGACTATGGACAACCCTCACATGTGGGGATATATCTTCGACCGTTTCACGGCCGCGGCGTCGATGCAATACCAATGGACGCCGCTGTGTTTTTTCGGTCATACCCATACCCCCCTGGCCTTTGACAAGACTGACATCGTGGTCGGGGGCACGTATGAGGAAATTCAGCTTCTGCCCAATCACAAATATCTGATCAATGTCGGCAGCGTGGGTCAGCCCCGGGACCGTGATCCGCGGGCGGCATTTGTGACGTACGACGTGGAACATGCCCTGGTGAGGCTGCATCGGGTCGAATATGACATCGCCGGCAGTCAGAAAAAAATCCTGGATGCCGGGTTGCCCTTGCGCCTGGCCGACCGCCTGGCGGTTGGCCGCTGATGCTACAACCGGGCCGGATTAATTAGTCAAGGACGGTCCCACAGTGCGTTTACTGATCATCAAACCCAGCAGTCTCGGGGATATTGTGCACAGTTTCCCTGCGGTCACGGCGCTCAAGCACTGTCTGCCGGCGAGCCGGATTTGCTGGGTGGCAAATGACAACTTGGCAGCGCTGGTCGAGCTGTTGCCCGAAGTAGACCGGGTGATTGAGTACCCGCGACAACAGTTCAGTCGCTGCAATCTGCGTGCAATCAAGAACTTCTGGCGAGATTTGCGGTCAGAACAATACGATGTGGCCATAGATTTCCAGGGGCTGTTGCGCAGCGGCCTGATTGCCCGCGCCAGCGGTGCTGCCCGGCGTCTGGGCTTCGCCGGGGCCCGCGAGGGCGCCACACTGTTCTATACGGAAAAATTCCTGCCTCCGCCGGCTCTGAAACATGCCGCAGAAAAGAACCTGGCCCTGGTCCAGCATTTTTTCTCCTGCCCGACACCACCGCCAGCGGCGGCGCTGGCAGTGCCGGCCGAATGGCAGGCCGCTGCGGACGCTTTGTTGCCGCCGAACGGGCAGGAGTTGCTGGCGGTGGGCTTCTCCTCCCGCTGGGAGAGCAAGAACTGGGACTGCCAATTTTTTGCCTCGGTATTGCTCCTGGTGCTGGCACAGCGTCCTGGCTTGCGGTGCTGGCTGCTGGGCAGTGCCGCCGAGCGTGCCCGGGGCGATGAAATTCTGTCCCTGCTCTCTGGACATCCCGCGGTCATCAACCTGGCCGGGCGTACGAGTCTGTCTTCTTTGACTGGTCTGCTGCGCCGCTCCCAAGCTCTGCTGACCAACGACAGCGGTCCGATGCACATTGCTGCCGCCCTGGGGACCCCCTGCATTGCGCTGTTCGGTGCCACAGACCCGGAATTGACCGGTCCTTATGGCGAGAATCGCCATCAGGTTTTCCGCAGTCTTTGTCCCGACAGCCCTTGTTTTCTGCGTCGCTGTCCCCGGGAACTTTGTTCGGCCGGGATTGCGCCCCAGGACGTGGCGGACGCGATTTTAGCCAGGCTGTCTGGGGCGTCTCCAGTTGCCTGAACTCGTCCCAGGCCTCCACAATTGCTTTACGGAGCAAATACTTATGATGAACAAAAATCTCCTCCTGCTGTCGGTCGTGTTTCTGCTGACTGCCCTGGGTATCCAGGCGCAGGTCGCTTTGCAGCTGAAGGTCAAGGACACGCGTTTTTTGCGCTACGAGCCCATCGACCTAACCCTGACCATCCGCAACAACAGCGGCAATACTCTGATTTTCGGTGATTCCGATATCAGCAGCGGGCGGATTTTCTTCGCGGTTAACGGTCAGAACGGCAAGGTCGCCCGGAGTTTCGACCAGGGTGCCAATCCTGCGGCGGGGCTGATCTTAGCGGCCGGTGACACCCGGGAGTTGAATATCAGCATCAATATGCTGCATGATATGCAGCGTGAGGACACGTATTCAGTCACTGCGTACTTGAATCACGACCGGTTATCCCGGACGCATCTGTCCAACACCGTGGACGTGGAAGTCGTGGAAGGGTTGCGCATGGCGGAAAAGAATGTCGGCTTGCCCTCTGCGGATGACTCCACCGTCATCAAGAGCATTCAGCTGCTGCTCCTGCTTTTCGATGCCAAGGAGGAGAAGATGTACTGCCTGCGGGCTCAAGATGAAGAGAATGTCTATGCCGTCTTCCGCCTGGGGCCATATATTTCCGGCTCCAAACCGCAAATTGAGATTGACGGCAGCAGCTCCATTCATATCCTGATTCAAGTGCGGCCACGGCTGTATTCCTATCTGATCTACGGATTTGTCGAACGCAACCTGCGGTTGCGGCAGCAGCGCTATTACGTGCCGGTGGACGGAACCCCGACCCTGGACCGCCAGACTGGATTTTTGCGCATTGTCCAAGCCAGAGTCGCGACCGAGGGCACGGATTTCCGCACTGCCCCTGCAGCCAAATAGACGCGCGGCGCAGGAGCTGACTATTGCTGCCCGCGTGCGGCAGACACCTCCAAGAGCGACGTACACACTGTTAGCACCTGCTCGGCATAAACCGCGCTGCTGAATTTGGCCGCGTGGGTTCTGGCCGCCCGCTCCCATTCCCGGTCAGGCAGTTGCGCCTGCAGGTTCTGGATTGCCGCGGCCAGTGCGGCCGGGTCAGCGGGACATATTCTGGCTGCGGCGCAGCCGGACAGTATTTCCTGCACTCCCCCGCCAGCCACGGCCAGCACCGGCTTTCCCAATGCCAGGGCCTCAATGAGAGTCCGCCCGAAGGGCTCATTTTCGGAGCAGGACACCAGCAGGTCGGCATTGGCGATATCCTGCCAGGCCCCGCCGGGCCGGTCGATGATGCTGAGTTTTTCCCGCAATCCCAAGCGTTCTGCCAGCGCCGTGATTTTCCTGCGGTATTGTTCGCCGGCGCTTGAGCGCACCCGTCCTCTGATGACCGCCTGCCATTCGGGAAGGCCAGCTGGCAGCCGGGCCAGACTCTGCAAAAACAGCTGATGTCCCTTCCAGGGCAGGAAATCTGCCGCCAGAATAATGCTGAAGGGCCGTCCGGCAGACCGGGGCGGGGCGGGCAGCGCCGCCAATGACTGCAGATCAAAACCGTTGTAAATAACGAAGAGCCGCCCGTCCGGCAGGAGGCAACGCCATTTTTCGCTCACGGCAGTGCTAATGGCGATCACGGCGGCACAGCTTTTGACCAGCATCCTGGGCAGCAGGGCGGGGCAGTGCAGGTCCCGGTCATGCAAGATCATGGGCACCCCGGGAGGCAGGCTGCGTTGCAGCAGCACCGCGCTACGCAGGCCGTTGGCGATGATAATCTGCGGCTGGAATGCTGCGTCGAGGTCTCTCCAGACGTCCCGGAAGCGCCGCCGGTCACTGCAGTATTGCAGCAGCCCCGGCAGGGATGCCGGCCAGTGGCGGCAGGGGAATTTGCGGACCATCAGCCCGCCGGCGGCGGCGCGTTCTGCCAGACCGCCAGGGCTGGCATCAGCACAGAGCAGCTGCAGCTGCTGCCCGCGCGCGGACAACTCCAGGGCCAGAGTCAGCAAGCTCTCCTGGGCTCCGCCGCAAAAGGGTGCGCAATCAACTAAGAGTATTCTTGCCATTTCACTCTGTTCTTGCCTTGTTTCCGGGCAGTGGCTGCACCAGCACGGGGCAGCAGGCAGGCTGTTCAGCCTGCCAACCCTCAGTTTTTCTGGCATGTTTTCTGCTAGATACAAATATTCTGGTTTTTTCGGTCGCCATAGTACTCGCAGCAGAATATAGTATCACAAATGCAAAAATCACGTTGGTTCACTTTAATCGAGCTCCTGGTGGTGATAGGCATAATTGCGATTTTAGCCTCTCTGCTGCTGCCTGCTCTGGGCAAAGCCCGGGCGAAAGCTCGCGCCAGCGCCTGCCAGAACAACCTGCGGCAATACGGTTTGGCCACCCTGCTGTACACGGCCAGCTGGGATGACTATATGCCTGATGTACAGACATACTTGCTGCCGGAGAGCGGTTTTGCCGGGTACCTCGGCAGCCCGGACAGCTCGCTGTTCCCGGCCAAAATGGCCCGCTGCCCGGGGGATGCCAGCACAGCTGCGCTGGGGCGCCTGGCCGAGTTCAGCGCCGCAGGAGCCAGCCTGCAGTTAAGTTATGGCGGCAGCGGGAACACGCTGTCGAATTCCCGCAGCGGTCGCTCCACCGGTGCAGTAGTGGATTTTGTCAAGGCTGGCGATTCCCGTCTGAAGCATCCGGCCAAGTCTATCGTCTGGCTGGATTATCAGCACCGCCCCGGCGACAGCGACATCGGTTTTTATGCTGCGGTTCCTTTGAGCAAGGCTGATCATAGCAGCCTGGGCAAGGTCACTTTCCGGCATGGCGGAGACTGCCAGGCGGTTTTCCTTGACGGCCACGTGGGGCAGGTGCGTTTGCGTCCCAGCCTGACCCTGATCAACCAGGGACATGATCTGGCCGCAGGGCAGAGCTGGCACCCGCCCTGCAACACCGAATATCCCTTCGGACCGCGGGCGGCCAACGTCTCCATGGGGGTCTCCGAGAACCCCGATGTGACCTATCAGTGAATCCGCGCCGCCTCTGCCGG
>JAAYYJ010000449.1 GCA_012515455.1 Oligosphaeraceae bacterium | reverse complement strand
CGCCGGCGAGGTCGGCCAGAGGGTAGGTTTCACCCAGCAGCATCTCCGGATAGAGCTCATAAGTCTTGATCCTGCCATCCCGCAGTTCAGTGACCCGGGTGGTGTCACCGCAGCTGATTTCATCGAGACCGTCATTGCTGTGCACCACCAGGGCGTGCTTTACTCCCAGTCCCTCCAGGGCAGCGGCGAACAGCTCGGTCAGGTTGCTGGCAAACACCCCGACCACCATCCTGGTGGCCCCGGCCGGGTTGCACAAGGGCCCGAACATATTGAAGATCGTCCGGATGCCCAGGGCCCGGCGCAAGGGCGCCACCAGCGCAAATTTTGGATGCAGGCGCTGAGCGAACATAAAGCCGATGCCATTCTCGCCGATGCTTCTCTCCATCGCGGCGGGAGAGACCAGGAGGTTGAAGCCCAGCTCAGCCAGGACATCCGCAGCCCCGCATTTCCCGGACACCGCCCGGTTCCCGTGTTTGGCGATAACCACCCCGGCCCCGGCTGCGACCACTGCTGAGGTGGTGGAGATATTGAAGGTCCCGCCGCCGTCCCCGCCGGTGCCGACCACGTCGACCACTTCCCGCCCGCCGCAGTCGATGTAGGTCGCGTTGCGGCGCAGCATCTGGGCCCCGCCCAGGAGCTCGCTGACGCTTTCCCCCTTCATGCGCAATGCCGCCAGCAGGGCGCCGGCCTGGGCGGGGGAGACCTCGCTGCCGGTCAGCAGTTCCAGCAGCTGATCCATCTCGGAGTTGCTCAGGTCTTGCCGGGCCAGCACTTTTTCTAAATATGGTTTCAGCATGATAATCAGGCTCCTTTACGTTGGGATTGGGACGCGAGCTGGAGGAAATTGGCCAGCTGCTGTTTGCCGTTGAGGGTCAGGATGGATTCCGGATGGTACTGGATGCCGTAAATCGGCAGCGAGCGATGGCGGATGCCCATGATTTCACCGTCTTCGGCGCGCGCGGTCACCTCCAGGTCCTCTGGCAGACTGCCTTCCTGCAAAGCCAGGGAATGGTAGCGCACCGCCTTAAAGTCATTCTTCAGTCCGGCGAACAAATCCTGACCGTTATGGCTGATCCGCGAGACCTTGCCATGCATGATCTGCCGGGCCGAAACCACCGCCGCGCCAAAGACCTGTCCGATGGCCTGATGCCCGAGACAGACTCCCAGCATCGGCACCAGCCCGCAGGCCGCCCGGACCAGGTCCTGCATGATGCCGGCGGTCTCGGGACGGCCCGGTCCCGGCGAGAACAGAATCGCTTCCGCCCCCATCCCGAGGGCCTGTGCGACCGTGAGCTGGTCGTTGCGGCAGACCACGACTTCGGACCCCAGGGAATAGAGCAGATGCACCAGGTTGTAGGTGAATGAGTCGTAATTGTCAATTACCAGAATCATAGCGGGACCTCCTTGTCAGGCGAGACGAAAATTATGAGCGGCGAGATTCACGGCCTGGAACAGCGCCGCGGCTTTGTTCAGGGTCTCTTCATATTCTTTCTCCGGCACGGAATCATAGACAATGCCGGCACCCACTTGAATGAACAGCCGGGCGTCGCGCATCTCAATGGTGCGGATGGTAATGCACAAATCGAGGTCGCCGCAGTAGCTGATGTACCCGACCGCACCGCCATATACCCCGCGGGGGGCGGCCTCCAGCTCGTGGATCAGCTCCATGGCCCGGATTTTGGGGGCGCCGGAGAGCGTCCCGGCCGGGAAGGTGGTGCGAATCAGGTCACAGGCGTCGTAGGGCTCTGCCAGCACTGCTTCCACGTCGCTGACCAGATGCATCACATGCGAATACCGCTCGACATTCATAAAGGTCTTCACCTGCACGCTGTTGGGCACTGCGGTCCGGCCCAGGTCATTGCGCCCCAGGTCGACCAGCATCAGATGCTCAGCCCGCTCCTTCTCGTCATTGAGCAGTTCGTCGGCCAGGGCGCGGTCCTGGATTTCCGTCTGGCCGCGTTTTCTGGTGCCGGCGATGGGCCGCACGGCCGAGCGTCCATGTTCGAGCTTGACCATGGTTTCCGGCGAGGACCCGGCCAGGATCAGCCCGCCGAGCTTCAGGAAGAAGGTGTAGGGCGAGGGGTTGATCAGGCGCAGGGCGCGATAAATCTGCAAGGGAGAGGAGACTGCCGGAGCGGAGAAACGATGGGAGAGCACGACCTGAATCACCTCCCCCGCCTGGATGTACTGCTTGCCCTTGGCCACCATGGCGCAGAATTCCTCCTGGCTCATGTTGCTTTCCAGGGCGGGGAGCTCGACCGGCGGGCGCGGCTCCGGACGCAGACGGCTGGGCACGGCAATGCGCTTCAGCAGCACCTCGGCCCGGCTCTCGGCATCGCGGTACGCCTCTTCCAGGGACGGATAATCCTCCAGGCGCACGCAGATGATCACCTTCAGCGTATGGCTGAGATTGTCGAACACGATGATCTCATCAGTGAGCATAAACACACAATCCGGGGTCTGGACCGGCGCCTTGGGCTTGGGCAGGTCCTCAAAATATCCCGCAGCCTCATAACCGATGAAGCCGATGGCCCCGCCGAACAGCGGTGGCAGCCCCGGGGTGGCCGCCACCTTGCGCTTGCCCAGGACCTGCCGGAGCGCCTCCAGGGGATTGCCCTGATGCGGCAGCTCCCGGCGGACGCCATTCTCAAGATAGAATGCCCGGCGATTCTCGATCGTAAAGACGCCGTGCGGATTCACTCCGATAAAGGAATACCGCCCCACCCGCTCTCCGCCTTCGACGCTCTCCAGCAGGAGAACGTTCTCATCGCCGACAAAACGATTTAAGACCGAGACCGGGGTCTCCAAATCAGCCAGACACTCCGCATACACCGGAACTAAATCACAATCCTTAGATAGACGGGAAAATTCCTCGAAGTCAAACTTTAACATCATGGGCTCCTTGATTTTGTTTCTCTTCCGGAAAAAAAAAGCCACCCCCGGGGATTAGACCGAGAGTGGCTTCGTGGGTATAAAAAAACGGATTAAACCTGTTTAGTTCAATCCGTCATTACCAGATATCCAAGCAACACAAAACAACCCGGTCCTGACGGTGTTATCGCCAAGACCAAGACCAAAACATCACATTTTGGTGGCTGAGTTGCTGCATGTGAAATAACATAAAGCGGGAAAATGTCATTGCAAATCGTTTTTGCGAAAATTTCCGGATTATTGCTAATGTGCGAAGATTTGTGATAGATGGTCGTCTAGGAGGCGCCGTTTTCGGTTGGCCTCGTAATGACTTGGTTTGCGCCGTAAGCAGAGTTGGCAGTTGCCCCCCGGCAGGCGATCCAGGATATCCAGCCAAAGGGCGGGTTCCGACCCGATCTCACCAGCTCCAGTCGCTGGGATTCGTTGGCCTTTACTGGGAAGCAGTTGTCCGGGAACATGGTATTTGTATGCAATTGCTGATTTGTGCCTTGAAAGAATTGCCAATAGCACTAATTTTTGCCCCGTGCCCTTGATTCTATCGGTGGGCCCACCCCACCAATTGGGGGGACCCCCAACCCTAATTAGGACGCGCGCGCGAGGGGCACCGGGGGCGGACCATGGCAGCAGTGCTATCACCCTCGCAAAATAGTTAAGGGGAGAAGATTGGTGCCAGAAAAAGAGCTTTGCCACAGCGATTGGGTTGGTCACGCATCCGGTAGAGCTCCAGCAGGGCGCGGCGTTGCCAGCGCCAGAGCAGTCAGGTGTCAATTTCACGCCTGGACTACTATGGCAGTCTGAAAGTGCTCATTACAAGATTTCGCACAATAACGTATTTGGCGGTGAGTGAGGGGATGAGGGGCCAGTCTTCTCCCCCCCTACGTTCAGTCTATTCCGTGTTCCCCATCTCCCTCCCTGTCAATCACTCTACATCTAGCTCTCCCGCGGTTTGATACGTATAATTTCCTTCTTGCTTTCTCGACCGTCCGGCAGGGCAAAATCACCGCCTCAGAATTGTTAAAATCAATTAGCGGGTTATATTCTAAAGCCAGCAGCACAGCGGTTTTCGCCGCTGTGTTTTATTATTACAATTGACAGGAGTAGGTTGCAATGGTCATCGGCATTGTTAAGGAAATCATGCATGGTGAGGGACGTGTCTCCGCGACTCCGGAGACAGTGAAGAAGTACCGGGAGGACGGTTTTCAGGTCCTGGTGGAAAACGGCGCCGGGCAGGGTGCGCTGTTCGCGGATGAGCAATACCGGGCGGCCGGTGCGGAGATGCTGTCCGATTGCACTGAAATCTACCGTCGGGCAGACCTGATTCTGAAGGTCAAGGAGCCGCTCTTCAATGCCGACCGCAAGATGCATGAGCTCGATATGATGCACGCCGGGCAGTACCTGATCACCTTTATCCATCCGGCCTCGCCGGTGAACCACGAGATGGTCAAAAAGATGGCCGCCAAAGGCGTGATCGGACTGACCCTCGACGGTGTGCCCAGAATCTCCCGGGCCCAGAAGATGGACGCCCTGACCTCAATGAGCACCTGCGCCGGATACAAAGGTATGTTGATGGCTGCCAGCGACCTGACTAAATTCATGCCCCAGATCTTTACCGCCGTGGGCATGATCAAGCCCTGCAATGCTCTGGTCATCGGTACCGGCGTGGCCGGCCTGCAGGCCCTCGCGACCGCTAAACGCCTGGGCGCGGTCACCTACGCCGCTGATATCCGACCGGACGCCGTCGAGCAGTCCAAGAGCCTGGGCGCGAAGATTGTCGAGACCGGGGTGCCGGCCGAAATCGCCGTCGGCAAGGGCGGCTATGCACAGGCGCTGTCGCAGGAATGGCTGGCCAAGGAACGGGAGGCACTGCGCGAGGCAGTCAGCAAAATGGACATCATCTTCTGCTCGGCCCTGGTCCCCAGCCGGCTGGCACCAGTACTGCTCACCGAAGAGATGGTGGCATCCATGGCCCCGGGGGCGGTGATCGTCGATATCTCGGTGGACCAGGGCGGCAATTGTGCCCTGACCGCTCCCGGCGAAACCTGCGTGCGGCACGGCGTCACCATCGAAGGCATCAAGAATATCCCCGGCATGCTGCCGACCAGCTCAACCTGGATGTTCGCCCAGAACGTCTACCACCTGGTCAAATATCTGGTCCAGGATGGACGCATTGTCCTGGACCGCGCGGACGAGATCGTGGCCGGCATCCTGACCTCCATCGATGGCCAGCTGGTCCACAAAGGCGCCCTTGACGCCATGGGAGGTAAAAAATGACCCTGGCGGCCTGGCTGTGTCTGCTGTTTGTGGTCAGCTCCGTGGTGGGATATCTGCTGATCCGCAACGTCCCCTCCCTGTTGCATACGCCGCTGATGTCGGGCATGAATGCTTTGTCCGGCATCACCGTGGTCGGAGCAATCGCGGCAGTCGCCACGGGCAGCCGCGCCTTGGCTCTGGCCGCAGTGGTACTGGCCATGATCAATGTCGTGGGCGGATTCGCCGTGACTGACCGGATGCTGAAGATGTTCAAGGCACAGAGGACGAACGGAAATGACTGAGAAGATGTATTTCACTTTGGGGGTCGTCGCGGTGCTGATCGTGCTGGCCGGAATCGTCCTGATGAGCCGGGTCCGCAGCGCCCGGGCCGGGAACGCCCTGGGAGCCGTGGGACTGGCCTTGGCAGTGGTGCTGATGCTGCTTAAACAACAGCTGCTGAGCAGTGGCGCTCTCTGGACCGCCTTGGTGGTCGGACTGCTGCTGGGGGCGTGGCTGGCGGCACGGGTTAGCATGCTGGCCATGCCCCAGATGGTGGCGCTGCTGAACGGTTTGGGCGGACTGGCCAGCGCCCTGGTGGCGTATTCGACCAGAAAACCCGGGGAGGCTTCTTTCGAGGAGTACGCCGGGCTGCTGGCCCTGGCCATCGGTATGATGACCTTCTCCGGCAGCATGGCGGCCGCCGGGAAACTGGCCCGGCTGCTGCCGCAGCGGCAGGTGGTCTTGCCCGGACACAGCGTGATTTCCAGCGGCCTGCTACTGCTGCTGCTGCTGTCCATAGTCTGGCGGCAGCCGGAGGCCCTGGCCATCCTGGCGCTGCTCTTCGGCTGGGTCTTCGCCATCCGGGTCGGGGGCGCCGATATGCCCATCACCATCTCACTGCTGAATTCCACCAGCGGTGTGGCCGGCGGTGTGGCCGGCATCGCGATCGGGGACCCGGTGCTGACCTGCATCGGCGCGGTAGTCGGAGCCTCAGGGCTGCTGCTGACCCAGATTATGTGCCGGGCCATGAACCGCAGCCTGCTTAATATCCTGTTCAGCAAAGGCGCCGCTGCTAAGGGCAGTGCGAACAGCGCCCCGCCGGCACCGGCAGAGGCACCGGCGGCGGCAGAGGCACCGGCGGCGGACCTGCCGGCCATCCTGCGCTCTGCCCGGGATGTGATTATTGTCCCTGGCTACGGCATGGCCCTGGCTCAGGCGCAATCGGCAGTCAAGACCCTGGCGGACCGCTTTGCCGAACTGGGCGCGAAGGTCCGCTACGCGATCCATCCGGTGGCCGGACGCATGCCCGGGCACATGAATGTGCTGCTGTGCGAGGTCGATGTGCCTTACGAGCAGCTCTATGAGCTCGATGACATCAACCCGGATTTCGCGACCTGCGATCTGGTCCTGGTGATCGGAGCCAATGATACTATCAACCCCGCCGCCAATACCGCGGAGGGTACGCCGATCTATGGCATGCCGGTACTGGCAGTCGCCGAAGCCAAATGGACCGTGGTTTGCAACCTGGATACCGGCCCCGGCTACGCCGGCGTTCCTAATGCCATCTACAACAGCCCCAAGACCATCCTGCGGCTCGGCGACGCCAAAGAGTCGCTCGCGCAATTGCTGCAGATGCTGTCCTGAAATACCCGCCCGCGGCGGCGGCCGCCGCGGGTTATTCTTTATTCTGTCTGCTGGCTGTGCAATTTGGCGTAGAAGCCGTGCAGAGCCAGCAGTTCTTTGTGGGTGCCGAATTCCTTCACCCGGCCGTCCTCCAGCACCAGAATCTTATGGCAGCGCATGGCCATGGAGACGCGCTGGGAGACCATAATCGCCGTCTTGCCGTGCAGGATTCTGGCCAGCGTCTCCTGGATTTTCTGCTCCGTATTGGCATCCAGAGCCGAGGTGCAGTCGTCCAGAATCAGCAGCTCGGGATTAGTCAGCAGCGCCCGGGCCAGCGACAGACGCTGACGCTGACCGCCGGACAGGCTGGTGCCTTTCTGGCCCACGATGGTCTCGTACTGAGCTTTCATCTCCAGGATGAAATCATGCATCTGCGCGGCCTTGGCCGCCTCCATGATCTGCTCGTTGCTGGCCTCGGGAAAACCATAGCTGATATTTTCTTTCATGGTGCCGCTGAAAATCTGCGCTTCCTGGGGGACCACCCCGACCGAATGACGCAGCGACTGCAGATTGAACAGGCTTAAATTCGTCCCGTCCACCAGAATCTCACCCTTTTCCGGCTCATACAGCCGGGAGAGGTTGTGCAGTAAAGTGGTCTTGCCGCTGCCGCTGGCACCCATAATGCAGAGCCAGGTCCCGGCCGGGACCACAAAGGAGATGTCTTTGAGTACCGGCTCGGACGGCAGGGGCGGGGCACCGCTGTCATCGTCTGCCTCGCGGTTGAGCTTCAGAGAGGGATAGTTAAAGGTCAGGTTGCGCACCT
>JAAYYJ010000448.1 GCA_012515455.1 Oligosphaeraceae bacterium | reverse complement strand
TGAAATCCGGCTTCTCTACGATGGAGTGCTCGGGGATGCGTAGCGGGCTTTGCTGCGGCACAATGGTGCCCAGTTCGCCGGGGAAATAAAAGCGCACCCCGGCAAAGCGTTCCAGGAAATCGTAGACCGCAAAAAGCGTGCCGCGTTCATAGAGGTTGATCCAGACGCCGCTGCGGTTGATGGCGAACTCCGGATCCATCTGCGGGTCATCGATGCCGGCCAGATAGCAGTCCTGACCGGAGCTGCGCAGGAAGAATCCATCCCGGACCAGGACGGTGGGATCGAGGCCGATGCGGGCGGTGTGTTCGCTGAAGCCGACAAAGAGATTGGGACCGCTGCCCGGGGTCGCCGATACCGGTATTTCACCCCCCAAAATCTGGGATAGGAAGGACTGCAACTCCGCCGCCGCAAATTTAGCGGTCGGGGAGGTCCCCGGGGCGAGTACGATGGTGCAATTTACCGCCGTAAGCGATGCGGCATTTTGTCTGCCAATATTGATATCCTTGCGGCCGACGGTATTGCACCCCAGCATCGCCAGCAGCAGCGGCAGGTATAGAAGCAGTTTCATCAGTTGTGTCCATTTGTTCAGTTTTAACGCGGGTTACGGTTATTGCCGGCTGGTCTGAATAATCAGAGCAAGGCATAAAGGCCGCAAAGGTTCTACACATCTGAAAATGTACCCCCGCAAACATTTTTTTACAACCCGGCGCTCGCCCTGCCGGGAAATTTCCGGAAAATAGCCGCCGCCAGTGTTTTCCGGCTGCCTGTCGCCGGGGTTCGGTGCGCATGGCCGTTCTTCCGCGCGCCCTGCCTCCGGGGGCACATGACAGCCAGGCGTCCACCCTCAGCCTTTCAGCCGTTTTCCGGCTGCCTGTCTGGTCCCCGGTGCCCCCCGCGCGAAAGGCTGCGCTTCCGTCTGTACTGCCTCCAGGGGAGAGCCAGCAAGGCGTCAGGATCAGCTATGGACCAGTGGCGGGATTGATTGTTCTTTTCTGGTAAAAGGGTGGAAAATCAAAGAGTTTGCAGGAAAGTGCATTTTTGCTCTTTCCGCCGGGGCAGAATCGACTAAGTTTTCTCTGCGCCATTTAGGTGGGCTCTCAGCCCACCCTACCAAGGGGGACCTCCGTCCCTAATTAATATGGACGCGCGCGCGAGGCGGTGGGGTCAAATTGCCCGGACAGAGGTTGCCAAACCTCCAGTCTGAACTATCCGGTTTGCCTTTCCCTGCTGGTGGGTCAGAGGTTGCCACGCCTCTGTTCTGCAGTCCTGCCAACGACTCCCTGCTGGCGGGGCAGAGGTTGCCACGCCTCTGTTCTGCAGTCCTGCCAACGACTTTATCCTGCTGCAGCCCGCCGCACGGGAACGCTTAGGCGGGGAAAAGCCGGCCCGGTTTTTCAGGGCCTGGGTTGCATGCCGGATTGTGCAGCATTACAGTACTGACTGCCGGGCAAACAGGTTCAGCCTGGCTGTCTGCACTGTCTGCAACCGGAGTTGATAAATGACCGACCATCCGAGAGAATTTGCCGGCAGATGGATAACTGCGGAACCATTCTGCAATCTGCAGCCGCGGAATGTCTATCACCGCCAGCTGGACCGGGCCGCACAGCCCCCGCCGGAGCCGGAATTCGAGAACCGCCATATTCTTTTCCGGCGCGGTTTCGACCTGCAGCACACTGCCGGCACAGTACTTTATATCACCGCCGACGATTGTTACAAGCTGTACGTCAACGGGCAGTTCGTGACCCAGGGGCCGGCACCGGGATACCCGTTTCACTATTATTACAACCAGATTGATCTCACCCCGTATGTGCGCCCGGGCCGCAACCTGATTGCAGTGCATACTTATTACCAGGGACTCATAAACCGGGTCTGGGTCAGCGGCGACCGGCGCCATGGATTGCTGCTCGATCTCTGCCAGCAGGACGGGCTGGTGCTGGCCTCGGACGAAAGCTTCCGCTGCCGCGAGCACAGCGGCTATTCCGCGGCCGGTGTGGTTGGCTATAAGACTCAATTTCTGGAGCGCTATGATGCCGCTGCACCGGAAAACGGCTTCGAAGATCCCG
>JAAYYJ010000447.1 GCA_012515455.1 Oligosphaeraceae bacterium | reverse complement strand
AGGAGTAATGGTCAGCTCGGTGCTGGCAGTCACCCGGTCTGGACGATAGACCTTGGCGAACCCAAACGGCGCACTCAACAGCAAGACAAGAACAAACGATTGTATTTTCATCTTTTTCTCCTATTTCCCCAACCACCAGACGTTGGTACTGCGATCCAGCGGAATCTGCTCCTTTCGGAGCTGTTCGACATGACCGTCATAATACGCTGTAGTCATGCGGTTTTCATGTGCGCAGAACATCACCGTAATATCGCTGGTCATAAAAGTGGTGCCGATATGATTTTCTCCGAACAGGGCGCATTGGCCGGGATATTTGAGGGCATTCAGGTTGACCGACTTATAGGCGTCGCACAATCCGGCCACCCAATAGACATTGTAGGCGGTATTACCGTAGGTCAGGCACTGCAAGGGTGTTTGCGCTTTGAGGGCGATGGCCATGCGCATGGCCTCAGGGCACTGCAGCAGCCGGTCGCCGTACTTCAAGTCCTGGTCGCTGAGGACGAGATAGCCGCAGGTATACATCTCGCGGGTGCGGACCGGCCATTTGCTGGTCGTCCAGTACTGCTGATTCGGGGTCATGTGATCATTGAAATCGTGGGCATACTGCTGGAAGACCATCGCCAGCTGCTTGCGGTTGGAGACACAAGCTATCCCGCGGGCCTTCGCCCGGGCTTTCTGCAGCGCCGGCAAAAGCATCGAGGCAAGGACCGCGATGATGGCAATTACCACCAGCAACTCAATCAGGGTGAATTTTCTGCGCATAGCCGTTTCTCCTTATTTTAGGGACGCTGCACAAAACCTCCCTCAACTCATTCAGTCGTCATTGCCAAGCTGCAGCACGGCATAAGTCTGCAGGACGAGCTTGTCGCCCTGCAATTCGCCCCCGGCGAAGGCTGGGGCAAAGACCTGCTGTGGTGCTGCCGCAAGCTTAATTCGGGCTGGCGCCCGGTCGTAATTGATCAGATGCAGGAAGCGCCGTCCATCGGGGACCCGGAACAATGTCGCAGCGACCGCCTGACTGCCGCTGCTGTTGAGCCCCTGGGGCAGGACCGGCAGCAGCCGGTCGCCGTGGGCCGGATAGGGCAGCAGCGCGGGGTCCTCGAGGGTGTTCAGCGGCACTGCTTCCGGGGCATCCGGGAAGGTGCTTTCCGGAGCACAGGGGCGTTCGAAGGCCTGCAGGTCGTAGCGTCCCGAGGTGCCGGTGAAGATCAACCTGGGCACCTGCCGGAAACAGTGCAGCTGCTGCTCGCTGAGCATCTGGACATTGGGCACCAGCAGTGTTTTCACGCCCTGCAGCGCCTCGGCGCCATCCCGGACCACGAAGCGGAATGGAATGCCGTGCCGGAGCAGAATCTGCAGCAGCCCCCAGAGCGAACTCTGGCATTCTTCCGGAAACAGCAGGCGCGATTCCCGATTCAGGTAAATCGCGGTCGGCGCGGCATTGACCGCGCCCTGCCAGATATCCGCATGCTGATGCATAAACTCGGCAAAAGGACGGGTGACGGCCAGGAATTCCGGGCGTTCGTAGAGCGACTGCCCGGGCCCGTCAAAGCGCAGTCCCCAGGTCGTGCAGGGGGTCTGCCCCCAGGCCAGCGCTTCAGCCAGAGTCAGTGCGCACTCACCGCTGTCCGGCCAGCGGAAGGTATGATCGGGGTTGTGGAGATGATGCGAGGGATAGGCGTTGAAACCGGCCGCCGCGGCAAAGGCGTAGATTTCCGTCTGCGAGCGTATGCCGCCCTTGGCATTGATGCCCGGGAAGAGCGAATTCTCGGCGCAGACCAGGTCATGCGTCTCGCCCAGATCGGCCGGATAGAAATTGCAGAAGCCGTCGTTCTCGACTCTGCGGCTGACCCCCGGGTTGCCGCCCAGGAGGGCTCCGGGCCTGATGCTGTCAATGCGGTGGCGCAGCTCGCGCATGATGTCCTGGCGATGTTGCTGCCGGAACAGGGTCATTTCCAGATAAGCCGGATCGAGGCGCCCGCGCTGGCGCGGGAAACAGAGACCGGAGAGGTCGGCGAAACCGAAGCAGCGGGCTGCCTCCTCAGGGCTGTACTTCTCCGCCAGATATTGATGGAAGAGCTTCTGGCATAAGGGACAGTAACAGCCCTTATAGTAATCGTTGTCCAGGCGGATTCCATCCAGTCCGCAATAACGTAGACCGTGTTCAATGCCTTGCAGATAATATTCGCGCACCCGGGGATGGGAAAAGCAGAGGCTGGGGCGATCATAGTTGTATTCCAGGCGCTTGCCCGCGGCATCCAGCGCCAGGCAGTCGGCAGCCCAGGGATTATCCCGCATAAACAGCTCTTCCTGCACAGAATAGAACTGAAAATACCCCGTGACCTTCAACCCGACGGCATGGGCATTCTTCACCATTTGCCGGGTGCGTTCAATCTCTGCTGCCTCGCCCTGCAGACCGTAACCGTAGAGGTAATGAATCTCCACGAAGTCATAGCCCGCCTCGCGCATCTTCTGCAGAGCGGGCCGCTCGTGGCAGTCCAGGTACCAGCGGCGCCATTCCGGCGAGGCGTGATTGACCAGGCCGATGACTTTGATGCGGGTCCGCAAACTATACTGCTCAGTATAGTGGAACCCCATATTCATCAGCTTAGGCGCGGACAGGAACGGGTTTCTGGGCATGGCGCAACTCCTTCAGGTCGATGATATGCAAAGACGGTGAAAAACAATCCGTCTCCCCGAGATAGAGTTTATCGTTGCAGCAGCAGCCGCAGTGAAAATAGCAGCGCTGGTAGGTCGAATTTACCTGGCCATAATCCTGGATGAGATTGGCCTCAGGCTGGAAGGCAAAGAGACGCATGTGCGGGTATCCGGCCGTAATCCAGACCGTGCCCGCATCATCTTCGGACATTGAGGTGACTCGTCCCCCCTGCCCCAGCACCGCCATCGGCCGGAAGGTCTCGGTCGCAGGGAAGAACTCCAGCAGCCTCGCCTCAGCCACGGTACCGACAAAAATCCGGCCGCTACGGGTGACGATCCACTCGTCCACGCCCTGGTTGCCGGCGATCTTGGGGCCGATTTCGGGCAGGATCAGCGAATTCAGATAGGCGAATGACTCGTCGACGGGATTGAAACGGAACAGCTTCAGGGTCTGGTCGGCCCGGTCCAGCCAGGCGCCGTAGCATAGTCCCTGAGGGGTGATCAGCATATTGTGGTGGGCGTAGTCGCTGATGCGCCCGAAATCGCGCAGGCGTTTTTCCTTGAAGTCGACAAAAAAGAAATGGTTGTCCGGGATGGTATGGCCGAACCCTCGCTCGCGGGTGCTGTCCACGATCAGGGACTGGGTGTAGAGGTATTCCGGCAGCCAGGCCACCACCTCGCCGCGCCGTTCTCCGGGATAATAGCGCAGGATGCGTCCGCCGCGGTCGGTCCGGCTGCGTTGCCATCCCTGCAGGTTTTCCAAGCAGAAGTCGGTATAGCAGACCTCGGGGTAGCCCTGGTCGCGCTTGCGCTGCAGCATGGACTCCGGCAGCTCGTGGTTAAAGTAATTGACGGTCACCGGGATGCCATCCCAGGTGAAGTGGTTGCCTTCGCCCAGCACCAGCGAGCCGTCCGGCAAGGCCCCCAGGGCGTTATGGATTTTGCTGCAGTATCCGCGCTGGCCGATCCACGGGAAGACATCGTGATGGACTATCAGCTCGCCACTGCT
>JAAYYJ010000446.1 GCA_012515455.1 Oligosphaeraceae bacterium | reverse complement strand
GATAGGCGTACCAGTTGCGGTTGCGCACCGCCATCGCAGTGGGGAAGCCGGCCGGCCAGGGCGCTATGCTGCTGCTGACCTGGGAAAAATCGCCGTTGTGCAGCAAATTCGGACCGCCGGCGAACCATTCTGCGGGGAAGTCCTGCCGCGGTGCCCGGTCGAGGCAGACCTGCACCGGGTAGTCGCGCAGCGCCACAAATGCGCCCTGGGTGGTCCGGAAAACTCCCTTCTCGTCCAGCCTGACAGCATTGAAGTATCGCTCCAGCCCGGGCACCATGAAGAGCAATCGCTTGCCGCCTTGGCCATCACTCTCAATGCGGGAGGGCACTTCCCGGGAATAATCCGGTCTGCCGTTGGCGGTCTCGTAGACCGCGGTATTGGCCGGATCGGCGTCGGCGGGCAGGCTCACCGCCCGCACCGAGGTCGAGAACTGCCGCGGCACCACCAGGTTCAACACCCGCCGGCTGAACTTGGTCGTCAGCCCGTCCTGACTCTGCAGGGTGACCAAGTCCCGTTCTTTGCCTTTGGCATGGTGGGCGGTGGTCAGCAGCCGCTCGCCCTGGGCCGCTACTGGCGCCGGCAGCGGCTGGCTCTCCAGCTCCCGGACCAGGGCCGGCAGGTTGTCAGTGAAAGTGACCTTGACCTTGCAGACGAAGGCCTGCCCGGGGGACAGCCGTTGCTCCCGCAAGATAAATTCCAGGGTCGAGTAATGCTTGTCGATGGAGAACCAGCTGTAGAATGAATCGAGGCATTCCAGGGGCGCTTCCAGAGCCGCACCGAAATTGCTGTTCTTGCCGCCGACGGCGGACAGACCGCGCTGCGGCGCGAGGCTCCACTCATCCATCTGCACTCCGCCGGGGTGGACCAGCTCCACGCATTTGTCGGCGCGGGTCTGGTAGAAGACATTGGTCTCCTTGGGGTCCTGGCAGGAGCGCAGGAAAGTCCGGACCCAGAGTCCGGCCGCGCGGGGCTCCTCGCCGAGATTCTCCAGGCGGTATTCGATTTCCAGCACTGGTGAGGGGCCCTGCAAGGTGTAGGTTTTGCTGATGCGCAGCCAGTCGAAAGCACCTGTGCCCCGGGCAGAGAGCATGACCTGCGCGCGATTGCGGCTGTTCTCCAGTACCGCAGGAGTGAACTGCAGCAGATCAAAACGTTCCATCCATTGCCGGGCCTTCCCATCCTCCTGAGGGTAATTGGCCACCACACGCTCGGAAAAAGAATTGCCGAAGGCCAGCATTTGGTGCCCCTTGTAGGTCAGGTTGCTGAGCGCCCCGCCGGTAGTCTCCAGGGTAGCCTGAATCTCGCCCTGGCCGAACGGAATGTCCACGGCCGACAAACTGAGGGCACAAAACAGAAGAATTAAGCTCGGAATTTTCATTGTTTTCTCTCTCGAAGTGGTGGAGACAGAGGGGAAGGACGGAAGACTGACTCAGAATCCATCAGCGAATACTGGAGTCGCGGGCCATGGGAAACCAGAATGCTTTCAAATAGACGCTCTCACGCTGCTGGTCGGGAATTTTGGCCTGCGGCCAGAGCTCGACGTGACCATCGTGGAACAGAATATTGGAGCTGCCCGCGTGGCGGGCGCTCATTTTCCGCTGATCGCCAGTGTAGGTGGTCGAAGAAAAGGCATAATAGCTGACCGTTGGAGTGATGGACTCGCCCAGCAGCAACAACGTGGAGGGGAATTTGTGGGCAGTGGTCATCAGATATTGCGGATTGGGGGTGGCATAATAACCGATGTAGTACGGGTTGTAACCCATGGTCAAGTAGCTCTTCTGGTAGAACCAGTAGTAGGCTTCATCGCTGGGAACCGCAGAGGGACAGCAGAGAGAATGGATGAACAGCTTGGAACCGCTGCCCTGGATGCCGGCAAAGACTTCGGTGCCATTCTGAAAGGGCCAGTAGTCCTTCATGCGGCCGGTATTCTTCAAATAACTCCAGGCGTATGAAGGGAGCATTTCGTTATGGTCCTGCGTGTATAAAAACAGGCACTTGCCGGCGGTGACGAAGTTGTTCGTACATTTTATCTGCTGGGCCCGGCCACGGGCTTTCTGCAGAGCCGGCAGAAGCATCGAGGCCAAAACCGCAATAATGGCTATTACCACCAATAATTCAATAAGCGTGAAGAAAAAATCAGAACGAGGACGTTTGCTGTGTTGCATCATTTTGCCAGAATGAAAAGACATCGCTGATTCCATGTGTGGTGAAAACGCCTGCCGTGGAAAAAACATCACCTCACACTAGGGCAGACAACGCTGGTGTTGAGGTTTGACATAATATATCAGCCGGCTAATAAAACTCAAGTTCGGAACTGCGGATTCCCCCCATAACTCCTGGGGAAATGACCTCCTGTCGATAACCTGCCTCGGAGGGAAAATATTGCGAGCGGGTGCGTATGGGAGCAGAACGCGACTGAGGAGGCAGCACGATGTGAAGCAGTGAAGACAATTCCTGACAAAACCGAGTAATTGCGGTTTTTTCCCCGCCGTCGCATTTGCATAATCGCGGTTGAGATATTATTTTAACTTGGAATTAGTTCATGAAACGGCTAATGCCGCTTGAACCTGTTCCTAACCAATTTATGGAGGAGTAAAAAGTGGTTAATGACTTTATTTGCAAGTTCATGGAAAATTATTGCTGGGAGGCACTGACCTTCAATGATGTGTCCCTGGCCACCTGCTATGCAGATTTCCTGCCCGCCGATACCGAGATCAAGACCGCTTTCTCCCGCAATATCAGCCTGAATGCACCCTTTGTCAGCGCCGCCATGGATACCGTGACCGAGAGCGCCATGGCCATCGCCATGGCCAAGCTGGGCGGAATCGGGGTCATTCATAAGAATTTCACCCCGGAGCAGCAGGCCGAACAGGCCGCCAGCGTGAAGCAGTTCCTGAATGGCATTATCAGAAATCCCGTGGTCTTCCGCCAGAACATGCAGGTCCAGGACGTGATTGCTGCCAAGACCCGCAACAACTATACCTTCAACGGCTTCCCGATCCTCGATGACCATGACCGCCTGGTAGGACTGCTCACCGGCCGCGATGTCAAATTCCTGACCTCGCTGGATATTCCGGTCTCTCAAGCCATGTCCACTAAACTGGTGGTCGGCACCCCTGAGACCAGCATGCTGGAAGCCCTGGATATCATGCAGCGGAACCGGGTCGGCAAACTGCCGCTGGTGGACAAGCAGGGAAAATTAT
>JAAYYJ010000445.1 GCA_012515455.1 Oligosphaeraceae bacterium | reverse complement strand
CCCTGATGGGTACTGTTACACGGTCTCGGACCAGACCTGGCTGCTGCTCCAGGAACTGGCGGGGCAGACGCCTGTGGATCACTGCTTTGGCAGTGTATTGCAGTTCAGCACCGACAAGGAATTATTCTATGAACTGCATCTGACCTACCCGGCCGGGTTAATTTGGGTCGGCTGCAAAATCATCCCCGGCGAAGACAAACCGCAAGTATACTACGTGCACAAGGAAAGAATGGACCGTGCCTGGTAGGCGGCGGAAGACTGCGGTAACCCCCGCCCTGCCCCTCAGGCCCGGCCGACCACTTTGGGGGAGGAACCGCCTCCGACCCCAGGCACGGCCGGAAACAAGCCTCTGCTGCGGCAGTGCCTCAGGGCCTCAGGGCTGTTGGAAGCGCATAATGGCTTCGACGATGCGCCGGCGCTGGAGGTCAAATTCCTCCGGCTCCCACCAGGACTGCTCGTGGATGTCCAGGACATGCCCGAAGCGCTCCTGATAATCCCCCAGCCCATTGGGCAGCTTGGTGCGGATCTCGGCAAGCAGCTGCCGGGCCGCGGCGACCGCTTCGGGCTGGGCAGCGGCGTGCTTCTGGCAGAGTTCTTCCAACAGACGCAGATAGCGGTAGTCGTCGATGCCCTCGCGGATGGACTCCCACTGCAGGGTCGAGATGATCTGCCCGTCCTGGATGAAGACTGTGATATGATCGCTGTTGCCTTCATCAAAATCGTTGAACATATCGCCGCGGGGATTCATGTACGCCCAGTAGAACTGCCCGCGAGCACCGGTGCGGTAGTGGAAGAACCCAGCCTTGAAACGGACCGCATCGGGATATTCCCGGGCACCGTTGCTGTACCACCAGAACTCCTTCTCCGGCAGGGCCGCGCATTCGGCCAAGATGCGGTCGGGTTGGAAGGTATCATGGTTGACCGTATAACAGCGCACATCCAGGCCGTTCCCGATGGCGTTGATGTCATTCTGGGTCACGGTGGAGTAGGTCCGCACACCCGGCGCTGCCTTCAGCTCATTGTAGAGCTTGATCGCCCGGTCCAGGCGCTCCTTCCCGCCGGCGAAGGGCTCGTCGACCGGATAGAAGAGCAGCTCACGCCACTGATTGCGCTTGACAATCGCACTGAGCTCTGCCGCCCGGTCTGCAGTGATGCTGCCGCCACAGGCGTACGGCAGCGGATGGCGCGGGAATCCCTCGGCATCCAGTACTGCATTGACCCGGCGCAGGTACTCCTCATCCATAGGCTGCACCCGGCTGTCATAGAGCACGATGGTCGACATATTGTGCCGCCGCATATCCTGCAGGGTGGCGCGCAACATGGGCTCGGGCAGATCGAACAGCTTGCTGAGGCGATTGCCGTAGTACATCCCGAAGCAGCTGTAGGCGAAGGGCTCCGGCAGAGTAAACGGATAGACCTCGAGCTCCAGCGGGATGGTCCGGGCTGGCTTGCCCGCAGCAGTAAGGCTCAGGGTGGCCTGATAGCGTCCGGCACGGGCTGAGGCCGGCACATCCGCCAGGATATAGAACTGCAGCGATTCGCCCTGGCGGACATCGCTGTACTGGCGCGGTTCGAGCACCTCGGGCACCACTGCCCATTGCAGGCGGGCGCCCTTGCGGGCCACCTTCTGCGGATGCTGCCGCACATGCAGCAGCTGCACGGCTCCGGGGAACTCACCCTGCATCGTCAGCTGCACCTGCTCCAGGTCCTCCAGTGCATACAGGGCCAGGGTACCCGCACGGCTGCTGCCGGGGGCGGCCTCGAGGTGCAGAGCAGCCTGCTGCTGGGCTGCGGTCGGGGTGGTCTGGCGGTAGATGCGCTGCTGGATGGACGGCATATAGGGGATGTACCCGCTGCGGATGTCCGCTTCGCCGGGGGTTGGCGGCTCGCGGTGGGTGGGCGGCTCCTGGTAGATGTATTTCTTGGCTTTGCTCTCTGCGGTCCCTTCCAGCATCAGGCGGTTGACCGCATCATCAAAATCCTGTCGGTCGTTGCGCGAGGCAATCAGCAGCGTATTCAACAGCCACGGACCCTCCAGGGTGATTTCCAGGCGGTCGGCATCAACGCTGAACAGCGCGGTATCCCAGGCGAAATCGCCGGGGCCGGTCTGGCTGAGCCGAAGGCTCTTGCCCGCGAATTTCAGGGTGCAGCCGGGGCCGGGGAAGAGGTGGTCGCCAGATAGTGCCAGCAGCTGATAGCGCCCTGGCGCCAGCGGAATCGACAAGGTGCGGTCCTGTTTGCCAGCCGCGAAGGCCGCGCGACCGGGGCCGGGGTTCTGGCGGTCGGCAAAAGCGATGCCGGTACGGTCGCTGAAGGCCTCCTGCCCCAGCAGATGGAATCCCTCGGTTGAGGATGTGCGTTTTTGAGCCAGGCTGTAGGCCTTGACCGTGCTGTCGGCTGGCGGAGGCGGCGCGGCCACGGCGGTAGCGGTCTTCTCGGTTTCCTTGAGATAGACCGCCTGCATTTCGATGACCCGGGCTGCGGGGTCGAACACCGTCATGCGCAGCTGTTCCACCGCGATATCGGGGAAATCGAAAGTATTGACCGTAGAGTCCGGCTGGGTAATGCTGTAATACTGCGGGTCGTCGGGGGTCAGGGTCGCCAACTGCTTCTGGAATTCCCGGATGCTGGCCTTGAACTCCGCCAGCTGCACCCACTCGCCACCGCTGAAGGCCTCAAGAATATAATGGTCCAGCTGGTGGTTGATGCTGAAATCGACCTGATAGACCACGACCCGGTTGATTTTTACCGGCTTGTCGTAATGGAAAGTCAGCGTGTGAGGCGGCTTGGCGTCGCGTTCAGTACACCAGTAGGCATGCCGAGTCAGACGGGTCTTTCCGTCCGCCGCACGTTGAGCCGGAGTGATGGTCAGCTCGGTGCTGGCAGTCACCTGATCCGGACGATAGACCTTGGCGGACACAAACGGCATACTTAACAGCAAGGCAAGAACAAACGATTGTATTTTCATCTTTT
>JAAYYJ010000444.1 GCA_012515455.1 Oligosphaeraceae bacterium | reverse complement strand
CATATTACAAGTTGAATGTCTGACCGGAATAGCAACAACCTCGCCAAAAAGCAAAAAATCCTGGGCTGTACATTAATTTCCCGGGGCACTGCCGGCTGCATCTCCCGCTCCAGGTGTGACCGGTTGCGGTGCGGCTGAACATCCTCGTGCCCCCGGAGGCGCTTGCTCCCCCCCCAGCCCAAAATATGATTCCCGGGCCGCCGGCACAATCCGCCGGTTCTGCTGGATTTGATTTGACAGCGGTGGTTCCAACGTGTATTCTAATGGGATTCATTGACGGCGTAATCAGACAGGAAAGTTTATCTATGCAGGCAGATTTGAGGTTACGGAGCCGGCGGCAGCGCCTGGAACGCGGTGCCGCTTTCAGCGCAGCGAAAGTAGTCGCTGCGGATAATATGGTTGCTTTGCTGGAGTCGGTGCTGGAATGCGGTGATATTGTCTGCCTGGAGGGTGACAACCAGAAGCAGGCGGATTTTCTCAGTCGTTGCCTGGCCAAAGTCGATCCGAAGCGTATTCACGATTTGCATCTGGTGCTGTCAACCATCGCCCTCGCCGATCAGCTGGAGGTCTTCGAACGCGGCATTGCCCGACAGGTGGATTTTTCCTATTCCGGTCCACAGGGGTTGCGGCTGGCGAAGCTGGCCATGGCCGGCAAAATCAACATCGGCAACATTCATACTTATCTTGAACTGTACAGCCGATATTTCACCGACCTCTGCCCCAATGTCTGCTGCCTGGCCGCCGAAATGGCCGATCGTGAGGGCAATCTCTACACCGGTGACAATACCGAGGATTCCCCGGTTGTGGCGGAAGCGACGGCCTTCAAGAGCGGCATTGTGATTGCCCAAGTCAACCAAATCGTCGATAAAATTCCGCGGGTGGACATTCCCGGGGACTGGATCGATTATGTCTGCGCCAGCCCGAAGCCCTTTTTCCTGGAACCGTTATTTACCCGCGATCCGGCGCAGATCACTGAAACCATGATCCTTACCGCCATGCTGGCGCTGAAGGGGATTTATGCCAAATATCTGCCGAAATCCCTGAATCATGGCGTGGGTTTCAATACGGCCGCCATCGAACTGCTGCTGCCCACCTACGGCGAGGAACTCGGGTTGCGCGGCAAGGCCTGCCTGCACTGGCTGCTGAATCCCCATCCGACCATGATCCCAGCCATCGAAGCAGGCTTTGTCAAGACCATCTACACGGTCGGCAGCGAGATGGGGATGAGCCGTTATATTGCCGCCCGGCCAGATATCTTCCCGATCGGGCGTGACGGCAGCATGCGCTCCAATCGCGCTTTCGGACAGATGTGCGGACATTATGCCACCGATATGTTTATTGGTGCAAGCCTGCAAATCGACCCGCAGGGCAACAGCTCCACTGCCACCACTGACCGTATTGCCGGCTTCGGTGGCGCACCGAATTTCGGCTGTGATCCGCGCGGGCGCCGGCATTGTTCGCCTGCCTGGCTAAAAGCCGGCGAGGAAACTTACGCCGGTAAAAACGTCGCACCGCGCGGGCGCCGCCTGGTGGTACAGCTGGTGGAATCCTTTCATGGCCGGCTGGAGCCCACTTTCGTGGAAAAACTCGATGCCTGGGAATTGCAGGAGAAGGCCGGCTTTGCTCTGCCGCCGATTATGATCTACGGTGATGATGTCACCCATATAGTCACCGAAGAGGGCATTGCCAACCTGCTGCAGTGCCGTACGCCCGAGGATCGCGAGCAGGCCATCCGCGGAGTGGCCGGGTACACCCCGATGGGACTGGCCCGCGACCGCCGCGCAGTAGAAAATCTGCGCGACCGCGGGATTATTCAGCGCCCGGAAGACCTGGGCATTCGCAAGAGTGACGCCAGCCGCGATTTGCTGGCAGCCCGCACCATCAAAGACCTGGTGCGCTGCTCCGGGGGACTCTATGCCCCACCAACGCGCTTCCGCAACTGGTAAGACTTTTGGGAACCTCGAAACACCGGAAAAGGCAGGCAAAACGTCCCGGCTGGAAAACCACCATCACCACCGGGACGGTGCACTGTTTTCAACCCTGCAGCCTTTTTCGCCAACCGCAGTACAGGACTAATCACGATGGAACATTTGCAATATGATTTCAAGGAAGCAGGGGGAGAGACCAGGACTGGACAAGCTTACGTCCTGACCGGGGTCGTCGCTTCCGGCAATCTGGAAGTAATGATGCAACCGCAAAATCTGTCCGGTGCCTGCCGGTTTGTGATCGATACCGCGGCCAATGGCTTCGCCGCATCCTGGCAGGCGGTCCTGGAGGACTTCATGCGGCGCCACCGTCCGGCCAATCTGCTGGTCTCAATCAATGATCATGCCGCCAGCCCGGCGGTCGTCAGCCTGCGAATCGATCAGGCATACGAATTGCTGACGGAAAAGTAACACCTATGCAAAAACCAATTCCCCGCAATTATCTGGAGGCTACCGCCCGGCAGCGGCTCAAGGATTTCCTGGACCCGGACAGCTTCCGGGAAATCTGCCCGCCCACGGAAGGCTTCGCCAGTCCGCACCTGCATTATTTTGCCATCCCCTGTGCTTTTGATGACGGCGTGGTGATTGGCGAGGGACTCCTGGGAGGCTATGCGGTGGCCCTAGCCGCCCAGGAGGGGCGTTTCATGGGTGGTGCAATCGGAGAAGTGCACAGTGCTAAAATCGTCGGATTGCTGCGGCGCTGCCTGAAAACCCGCCCGCAGGCGATGATTTTTTTATTTGACTCCGGCGGCGTGCGTTTGCAGGAGGCTAATGCCGGCGAAATCGGGGTCGCGGAAATTATCCGGGGCATTCTCGAGGTGCGGGCGGCCGGCATACCGGTAATCGGGGTGATTGGCGGCAGCTGCGGCGCCTTTGGTGGAGCTGGCATTATCAGCGGCTGTTGCGATCTGCTGTTGGTTTCCGAAGAGGGGCGCATCGGCGTTTCCGGGCCGGAAGTCATTGAAACCAATATGGGAGTGGAAGTCTTTGATGCCCGCGACCGCGCGTTGGTCTGGCGCACCTATGGAGGGAAAAACCGTTTTTTGCAGGGGCAGGTGCAAGCGCTGGTGGAAAATTCGGTGGCGGACTTCCGCGCAGCGGTGTTGCGGCATTTGCCCTGCTCCGCGGATTATTCGCTGGCCTCCCTGGAGCACGAGCAGCAGGAACTCACTGAGCGCTACAACCGGTTTGCCGGTTGCCGGGATGCCCTCGAGGTGTGGCGAAAACTCGGTTATGCGGACGCCGAACAGATTCCAGCCCTGACTGCCGCTGAACTCAATCAACTGCGGGAGGCGAAATGAAAGCTCAGGAAGTACTCTCCAGAATCTTTCCGGACGGATATGAAATCCAGGCCAGCGGAGCGATTTTCCACGGCACCGGCACCACCACCTCCGCCGGCAAAGTCGCGGTGATTGGCACAGAAGGCCACCCGGTGCTGGGCATTCCAATTCTGCTGCAGCTGTCCGAACTGATCCTGCAGGTAATGCGGAAGACTCCCCGCCGGGCAATTCTTCTGCTGGTTGACAATGATGGGCAAAAGATGGCTTTGGAGGATGAACTTCTGGGCCTGAACCAGTATCTTGCGCATCTGGTCAAAGTACAGGACCTGGCGCGTCGCCAGGGGCATCCGGTCATTGCCCTGGTTTACGGCAATTCCTGTGCGGGCGGTTTCATCGGTTTCGGGCTTTGTGCCGGGCATACTTATGCGCTGCCGGACAGCAATACCTCGGTGATGATTCTCCCGGCTATCGCCAGGGTCACCAAACTGCCGCTCGAATATCTGGAAGAGCTGAGCCAAACAGTCGCGGTGTTTGCCCCGGGGGTCCGGAATTTTGAACGTACCGGCGGGGTCGCAGGCGTCTGGGACGGTGATTTGCAGCACTGCCTCGAACAAGCCCTGCAGCAAGACCAGTCTGCAGATCAGCGGGCAGAGCTGGGTGCGCAACGCGGCGGTCGCCCTCTGGCAGCAACTGTGATCAACCGGGTCCTTAATGCCTGAAGCAGTGCAAATCTACCACCGCCAGGAGCTGCTGCGGCTGCAGAAGGATGCGGAGATTCTCGGTCAGGACCGGGATACGGCCGAAATCCGGAACTGGCTG
>JAAYYJ010000443.1 GCA_012515455.1 Oligosphaeraceae bacterium | reverse complement strand
CGACCTGGTCTGCTCCGCGGTGGATTGCCGCAATTACAAGGAGTTCGGCGATCTCTCCGGCACCCTGCAGGCAAAGGATAAGCCAGGGTATTCCCTCAATTATCAGAATCCGGTTCGTACCGGCTATATTGTACGCCGCCTGACTCCCACGGAATGCGAACGGCTTCAGGGCTATCCCGATGGCTGGACGGCGTTTGACGAGCAAGGAAAACCTATCAGCGATACAAAACGCTATCAGATGCTGGGCAACTCCGTCGCCGTTCCCTGTGTGGCGTACATTTTACAAAGCATGGCGCGGCAATTAACCCTGCCGCTCGGAAAGGAGGATGCCTGATGCCATTCGTACCCGTACCCAAAGATTTGACGAAGGTCAAAACCAAAGTGGCGCTGAACCTTACGAAGCGCCAGCTTATCAGCTTCTCTATCGCGGGAGCCATAGGCATCCCAACGTATCTGTTTAGCCGCACCGCCATCGGTACTGACGCCGCGGTCTTTCTGATGATCGGGCTGATGCTGCCGTTTTTCTTCTTTGCCATGTACGAGAAAGACGGCCAGCCCGCCGAGAAAGTTGCCCGCAATTTTCTGAGGGCGAAGCTCTGGCCGGGTGTGCGCCCCTACAAAACCGAAAACCTATACCGCTATCTCGAAAAGGAGGGAACCGCCATTGTCCACCAAAACCAAACAGCAGGCACAGCAGGAAAAGCGGCTATCAGCCGTCGCGAAAAATGCCGCCCGCAATAAGGCGGAGCTGCGCGCCCTGCCGGGCAAAGCCAAGCCGTCCGATACCAAATCGGGCGACTTGATGCACAAGCTGCTCGGCGGTAAAGCCCCGCAGACCGTTCAGCAGAGCATCCCCTACCGGGGAATGTACCGCGACGGTGTCTGCCGGGTCAATGAGCGCCTATTCACCAAAACGGTACAATTTCAAGATATTAACTACCAGCTCGCCCAAAATGAGGATAAGACGCAGATTTTCGAGAATTACTGCGATTTCCTCAACTACTTCGATTCGTCTATTTCCATCCAGCTCACCTTTATCAACCGCCGCGCCAACATCCGCGAGTTCCAGCAGTCTATCGACATTTCCGACCGGGATGATGCTTTCAATTCCATCCGCAGGGAGTACGCCGGGATGCTGAAAAACCAGCTCGCCAAGGGCAACAACGGTTTGGTGAAATCCAAATATGTGACCTTCGGCATTGAGGCCGAAAGTCTGAAAACCGCCAAGTCAAGGCTGGAGCGAATTGAGGCCGACATTCTCGCAAACTTCAAGGTGCTGGGCGTGGCCGCCCGCCCCATCTCAGGCCTGGAACGGTTGGAGGTGCTGCATGGACAGTTTCACCCAGACGGTCAGGAAAAGTTCCGATTCGATTGGAAGGACATCGCCAAGACCGGCGCCGGCACAAAGGACGCCATCGCCCCCTCCGGCCTCGATTTCCGGGATGGGCGCACCTTCCGCATGGGCGGTCACATCGGGGCGGTCAGCTTTGTGCAGATTCTTGCCCCGGAGCTGACCGACCGCATGCTGGCGGACTTCCTCGACCTTGAGGACGCTGTGACCGTCAATCTGCACATCCGCTCCATCGATCAATCCGAGGCCATCAAGACCATCAAGCGCAAGCTCTCCGATCTCGATAAAATGCGGATTGAGGAGCAGAAAAAAGCAGTGCGGTCGGGCTACGACATGGATGTGCTGCCGCCCGATCTGGTGACTTACGGCGAGGAGGCCAAGAATCTGCTGACCGACTTGCAGAGCCGCAACGAGCGGATGTTTCTTGTCACCGTGCTGGTGATGAACATCGCCGCCAAGCGCCAGCGCATGGAAAACAGCCTATTCGCGGCGTCGGGCGTTGCGCAAAAATACAACTGCGCCCTGAAACGATTGGACTGGCAGCAGGAGCAGGGGCTGATGTCCTCCCTGCCGCTGGGGATCAACCAGATTGAGATTCAGCGGGGGCTGACCACCAGCTCCACCGCTATCTTCGTGCCGTTCACCACCTGTGAATTGTTTCAGACCGGGGAGGCGCTCTACTACGGCCTGAACGCCCTTTCCAGTAATCTCATCATGGCGGACCGGAAGATGTTAAAGAACCCGAACGGCCTGTTCCTCGGCACACCCGGTTGTCTAACCGGGGACGCCAAAGTGCGACTTGCGAACGGCGCCGCAGTGACACTGGCGGAGCTGGCGCGGCGCGGCAGGGATGTAAAGGTGCGCTGCTATGATGATGTAACTG
>JAAYYJ010000442.1 GCA_012515455.1 Oligosphaeraceae bacterium | reverse complement strand
TTGTGCAGCAGGGTGGTCTTACCGCTGCCGCTGGCACCCATAGTGCAGAGCCAGGTCCCCGCCGGGACCACAAAGGAGATGTCTTTGAGGACCGGCTCGGACGGCAGGGGCGGGGCGCCGCTGTCGTCGTCTGCCTCGCGGTTGAGCTTCAGGGCCGGATAGTTGAAGGTCAGGTTGCGCACCTCGATGCCCTGCCGGATGGGCTGGGGGAAGAGCAGTGAATTCGGGTCCTCGGTAATCTCCGGCTCCTTGTCCAGCACTCCGGCGATGCGCAGCAGTGAGATGCGCAGACGCTGCAGCACGAAGGTCAGCTGGGTGAATTCCAGCACCGGCTGGAACAGGGTGATGGTGGTGGAATGCACAAAGATCATCCGCCCCAAGGTCATATCGCCGTCCAGGACCATTTTGCCGCCATAGAGAAAAATCGCACAGCTGCAGAAGTGGCTCAGCAGGTGGGCCTTGCTATGCAGGGCGGTGCTGATCCACTGGGTCTTCAAAGCATCCCGGAAAAAACACGACACCAGGCGGTGGAAGGCCAGCTCCTCCCCCGGCTCCCGGGAGTAGGACTGGATGGCCTTGATGGCGTCAAGCTTCTGGGAGACCAGGCCGTACAGACAGGCGTTGGTGTGGCGCAGCTCCTGATTCAGAGAGCGGATTGCCATGCGCTTGCTCCTGAACATCCAGGCGTAGATTGGCAGGATGATGGCCACGAACAGGGCCAGGCGCCATTGAACGGTCACCAGAATAGTCACCCCGACCAGCATCATGGTCACGCAGTGGATGCCGCTGATGAACAGCGCCAGCATCTCCACATTGGCAGCCTCCACATCCGACAATATCCGGGACAACAGCCGGCCCGGACTCATCGCCTGGTGGTAGGACATCGAGAGTCCCAGAACCTTGCGGTGCATATCCTCACGCATCTGGGCCATGATGCCCTGCGAAACCACGATGTGCCGCCGCGCCGCCAGACGGCCCAAGGTATTGAACAGCGCCTGGGTCAACAGATAGGTGATCGCCAGCCACAACAGCCGGCTGCCGGCCTCGGGCGGACGATTGGAGACAGATTGCCCCTGGTCGATCCGGCGCCCCATGCCAATGGCCGGACGGGAAGGCTGGCGCTGCAGATTGCGATCCGCAGCAGTGATGCTGTGCCGGACCTCCGCAGGGGCATCCTCCTGCCCGCCGATGACCAGAATATTGTCCACCACGATCCGGGACATGTAGGAAATCACATAGACGTAGTTTGAATTCACCGCCACCAGCAGCATGCAGGCCAGCAGCGACCAGCGGAAGGGCCAGACGTACTGCCGGATAAAACGCAGGTACAGCGGCCAGTCGGTCTGATAGCCGTGGGTGCGACGCAGCGGCGGCCGGTACTGATATCCGCGGAAATGATCTTGCTTCTTTGCCATAATGCCTGCAGAAAAGCCGGGCGCCGGAAAACCGCCGGCGCACCCGGCCGCGCTATTCCTCAATCACGCCCTTGCCCATGTGCTTGGTATAGAGCTCGTGGTAACGGCCGTTGGGGATGGCCATCAGCTCCTCGTGGGTGCCCTGTTCCTGGATTACGCCCTGGTCCAGGAGGATGATCTTGGTGGCTTTCTTGATGGTGCTCAAGCGGTGTGCGACCACGAAACTGGTGCGGCCCTGCAGCACCTTCTCCATCGCCCGCTGAATGGCCTGTTCGGAATCGCTGTCCAGGGAACTGGTGGCTTCATCCATAATCAGGATGGCCGGATTCGCACAGATGGCCCGGGCAATGTTGATGCGCTGCTTCTGCCCCACCGACAACTCGACCCCGAAATCGCCGACCGGGGTCTCGTAGCCGTTATCCAGGGTCAGGATGAAGTCGTGGATTTCCGCCGCCTTGGCCGCCTCCTCCACCTCCTGATCCGTAGCCTGGGGACGGCTGTAGCGGATGTTCTCGCGGATGCTGGTGGAGAACAGGTGCGACTCCTGCAGCACGATGCCGAACTGGCGGCGCAGCTGCCGCAGATTGAGCTTCTTGATGTCGATGCCATCCAGGAGCAGCTCCCCGCCGGTGATGTCATAGTAGCGGATAATCAGGTTCAGGATGGTGCTCTTGCCGCAGCCGGTCGGGCCGATCTGGGCGATGGTATCGCCGGGATGCACCTGCAGCGAGAACCCCTTGATGATCTCCTTGCCCGGGTCGTAGTGAAAGCGGATATCCCGGAACTCGACCTGGCCTTGCAAATGCGGCCGGTTGACGGGCTCGGCCGCATTCTGAATCTCAGGCACCTCATCGAAGATCTCAAACAGTCGTTCGGTGGCGATGGAGACCTGCTGCAGCTGGTTGGCCAGCTGTGAGAAACGCACTGCCGGCCAGAGCAGCTGCTGCCCGTAGGCGCAGAAGGCCACCACGTCGCCGTAGCTGAGGTCGCCCTGCAGAATCATTGCGCAGCCCACAAAATACAGTATCGAATTGCCCATCTGCTGGATCAGCGCGACATTCATGGAGAAGTTGTTGCCGGCCACCCCCTGCATCCGGCCGTAGGCCAGAGCCTGCTCAGATTGCTCTCCGAAGGTACTGTTCTCGCGTTCCTCCGCGCCGAAGGTCTTGACCGCCAGATTGGCCACCAGGCGGTTCTGTACCCCGCCGGAAAGACGGTCGTACGATTTCCGCATTGCCCGGCTGGAGAAGATGATGCGCTTGATGCTGAGTCGGTAATTGAGTACGAACAGGACCATAATCAGGATCAGCAGCGAGGCCATGCGCCAGCTGATGATGAAGGTCGCGGTGATGGCACAACTGGCGATAATCAGGTCCGAGAGCACGGTCAGACTCTGCCCGGTCAGCATCTGCTGCACCGTGCCGCTGTCACCCATCAGGCGGTTCACCAGCTTGCCTACGCTGTGCTTGCCGAAGAAGCGCAGGGACAGCTTCAGCATGTGCTGGTAGAGCTTGAAGCGCACATCGAATACGAAGCGCTGCCCCAGCCAGGTGCAGGTCAGTTGCTGAAAGAAACCGATAAATACGCTGAGGCTGGGGATTGCAACCATCAGCAGCCCGAACAAAAAGAATACGCTCGTGTCGCGCTGGGTGAAGACCCGGTCAATCAGCATCCTGGTCACCATCGGTGGGATGGTGGCCAGGAAGGCCAGGATGACGGTCAGGAAAAACAGCAGCAGCAGCTGTCGCAGATACGGCGACATGAAGACCAATATTTTGCCGATGTTCCCAAGTGATGATGTATTTGCTCTATCCATTGGGCAGGTCCTGCCAGCCGTCTAGAACAGGTCGACATTGAACAGGTAGAACCAGAGGCAGGATTTGCCGTAATAGATGCGCGCCTCCGCCGTGGTCCCTGGCGGAATAACATACTCGCCGGAAGCAAAGCTGCAGTAGGCGACGCGGTAGGTGTTCTGACCGTCGGCCTGGATGATGTTGCGCAAATATTCGACCTCACCCCGGAAATACAGCCGGGCGATGCCCTTGAAGGAGGAAAGACGGGCGCGGTATTTCTGACCCACCGCGACCTTGGTGGCATGACGCTCACCCACCCGGAGCTTCAAGACCTGCTTGTCACCTCCGAAAATCTCGTAAATCACACTGCTCGGGGTGAGCAGCTCGCCGATGACGAACTCATAGCGCACCACGGTGCCGGCGATGGGTGCCCGGATCAGGCGGGTCTGCAGACGCGCCTCGACCCGGCGCACCGAGTCCTCGAGGGATTGCAATTCATTGCCCAGGGCCTGGATTTCGCTGTCGTATTTGGCCCGGTCGCGCTGGAGCAGCTCCTCGTAAATGGTGAAATCCTTGTTCTGCAGAGATTTCAGGGTCACCTGGGCCAGCTGCTCCTTGAGTTCCTCATCCTCGAGGTTGCTGGCCGCTTTCAGGCCCTTAGCCACCAGCTCACGCGTGAGCTTGACCTTGGCCTGGGCATTGCGCAGCTGCAGATCAGCAATGTCGATACTGTCCTTGTGATAGCGCTTCTGCTCGGACAAGTCGACGCTGCGCCGTTCCAGGTCGATAGCCATCTCGGCCTTGCGGCGCTCAATCTCAGTCTGGAGTTTGGAGACCTTGGCCCTGGTATCTGCCAGCAGCGCCTCCTCCTCTTCGGAATTCAGGCGCACCAGCACCTGACCGGCTTCAACCGTCTCGCCGCTGCGCACCAAAATCTTGCCCACAATGCCAGTCACCGGTGAACGCACTTCCGCATAGTCCTCGGTGGTGACATAACCGGAAGCGACGGTGTAGCGCTCGACCTTGATCAGAATGCCGGCGGTAATTACCAGAGCTAAAAACAGCGTGGCCAACAAAAGTATGGTATTGCGGCGGCGCTCGGAAGCGGCTTTGCTCAGCGGCAAGGCTTCGCCGGAAGTGGTGCGTAAATCACCCATGAGATGGTACCTTTACTGTAGTGGATAAATGCTCAGCCGCAGCGCTCCTGGCCCGGCGATGGCGGCAGCAGAGCGGAAGCAAACCGGGCTGCCGCCGCCGGTACAGCAGAATTCAGGAGGGATTTTCCTTCTTGACCCGGATGTAGTCCTTGGCCAGCATGCGAATTTCATCCGCCTCGTCACCGTAGCGCTTCTGGCAGAGGTTACAGTCATTGCAGTTGCGCTCGTAGCAGTTGCGGTGCACCCGGGCGGGGTAGGTCTTGCGAAAGGCCTCGTAGCAGTCGTCGGAGCAGAAGCAGTAGCGCTCCTGGCTGTTGCCGAAGGCCACGTGCACCAGGTGGAAACCGTCCTTGGTCGGGTCGGTCTCCGAACCGCACCAGCCGCAAGTCACCCGCGTTTTGCCGGAAATCTGCATCCGCCGCTGCTGGATTTCCTCCTCCGTCCAGAGGTACTCGATCCAACTGCAGGCGGAGGCCGGGATTCTGGAGGATACCACGTCGTTGTGGACCACCAGGCAGTCGCCGTTCTTCAGGACGTAGATGCGCTCGCCGACCACCACCTCACTGCTGTTGCGAATATGCACCCGGGCCTTGCCCTGCCGCGGCATGTCGTACTTGTGCCAGCCGCAGGACTCGCAAATGCTGGCCGACATGTGCTGGTGCAGATGCTCCCCGCAGTTAGGGCAGCGACCCATCTTGATCACATGCATCTTCTTCAGCGAATCCTCGGCCGCACTGACCGCTTCGCGCTCGGCGACCTTCTTCAGGCGCTGGCTGAGGCTGCCGTCCTCGTCCTCCAGAAGCATCA
>JAAYYJ010000441.1 GCA_012515455.1 Oligosphaeraceae bacterium | reverse complement strand
GGTGATGCTCATCTGCAGCCGGAAAGGGAAATCAACCATTTCCGGGGGGACATCCGCATCTGTCAGTCTGAAGACAGCCTGGGCAGGCTGGACAGACTGCACTTGCCAGTCGACCAGACGGGCAAAGCCCTGGGCCGGCCGTCCAGGTTTCGGGGAGCGCCCGAACCAGGGCCAGCAGATGGGCACTCCGCCGCGGATGCTTTGTCCAGGCTGATAAAGCGCTGCTGAGCTGAGCCAGAGCAGCGGGTGAGCGTCCTGCAGTTGACAAGACAGAATCTGGGCACCGTAAGTGCAGATTCTGGCTGAACAATCCCCCTGCTGCAGATTAAGATATTCCATAGTCTGAAATGCAATATTGCGGCGGCTCTGACAGCGCTGGCGTCCGGAGGACGGATTGGGTCCCGGGACGGGGGTTATTTTTTCTTGTTCCCGGCGGGGAAAGTCAGTACGACTTCATCGTTCTTGCGTTTATCAGGGGACTGCACCCGGTATTTTGCGGTCCATTTGCAGGACCATTTTCCGGTCTGCAGAACAGCCTCATAGTTCCAGTCGGCGTCAAAGCTTTTCTTATTTTGGTCCAAAACCTTGCCTTTCAGGCCGGTCATCTGCAGTCGCAGTCCGTGACCATCATAGCGGAAGGACAGCCGGGGTGAGCCGCTGGTGACGGATAATCCCTTTGCGGGCGTGAATTCTTTGCTGGTCAGCATAATGGTGCGTTCGGTGCGCTCGTTGTCCGGATCAAACCGCACGCTGCCGTTTTTAAAGCTCAGGTTTTGCTGCAGCGGGTAGGCCAAGCTGAGGGGCGGCAGTTCCGAGGGAGATTTTGGGGCCTGGCCGCTGTCGGCAAACGCTGCCCGGTTGATGCCCAACTTGTCAGTCCGGAAATCACGGCTGCTGAAAAATTCATCGGTTCTTTTTTCGATGAACAGTTCGGCTGCCAGTTCCTGGATTTGCTGGCAGACCTTGCTGGCCGAAACCGGCTCCCGGCCTTCGGCGATTTCCCGGGAGAGGTTACGCAGTTCCGGTGTCTGCAGGGTCAGTTCCGGCAGCTGGCTGAAATCATAGACTCCGAAGATTCCGCGCCCGCCGGGATTGACAATGGTGTCACAGTTGGGGCGCAAAGGGACCCTGAGAGAAGCTGGCGACAGCGGCTCCGCCGCCGGGGTGGTGGTTTCCTGGCCGGAGGCGGGGGCGGGAAGCGTCAGCGGCTCGAAGCGCATTTTTTTGCGGCAGGGCAGGGCGACATAAAGATCCGCGAAGACCACATTGCCACTTTTGATGCATTCCTGCCAGTCGTAATTCATGATCTTAGCTCTTAAATCACGGTCAAAGGTATTTATCACCAGGATGTTGCTGGGTTTTTTCAGGATAAAATTCAGAATCCTGCCGCCTCTGATTCCACCCCAGCACAGTATGGCCAGAACCGCCACAATGCGCAACACCTGCCAGATTTTCTGGCGCAGACTCTGCGGCTCCGACGGGGCGCTCTTCCCGGGACGGGCCTTGCGGATGCGGCTTTTCTTCTTGGTCGTGCGATTGGGGAGGCCGGGAAAACCCTCGACTGCAGGGAGGTCGTCAAAATTGAGGGCTAGTTCCGGCAGACTGTCGTCGACATAGACCTCCGGGGGCGGCGGCAGGGGATAAATTTCGCCCAGGGGCAGCCAGTTGTTTGCCTGCCAGATTAAATCGAAGCTGTGTAGTTCTCCGCTGTTGATTTTATGCTGCAGGTTCAGCAAGGTAATCGGGTGCCCACCATCGGGGTCGCCGCTGCAGAAAATCAGTGCGCAATCCGCATCGCTGGCATCCGGCACCGGGATGTCTTCCTGACATTGCGGGCAAACGATTTTGTTGCCAACTGCATTGTCCGAAGCGCTGCAGGCATTGCCGCATTTGCATTTGAAGACCAGCATATTATTTTTTTCCTGGATTACTTAAAGCGTTTTTCCGCTATGAATCTGGGCCGATGCTCCTGGTAATTGTATAACTTACAACCTGGGAAGTGAAAAGTCAATAGCGGTTAGCCGGGAAAAATTTGCTGGTGTGCTTCCGCAGGTAAGCAGGCATTAATTTCAGTCGGCACGGTTGCGGGCGACCTGCCTGGCGACAGCCTGGTAGAGCTGGCAGGCTTCCTGCAGTTGGGTGAGGGCCAGGAATTCGCAGGCGGTGTGCGCCTGCAGGATATCTCCGGGTCCCAGTATGATGCAGGGGTAGCCTTTGTGCGAGAGCACCCCTGCGTCAGTGCAATAGGGCACTGTGCCGGGATGGCAGGGTAAGGAAAGTTCCTGCATGGCCGCCTGGACGTGCCGGAGCAGAGTGTGGTTCAAATCCGGGACCATGCCGGGGTTGATCCACTGATACCCCAGTTCAACCGGGAAACCAAGTTCCTGCTCCAGGCGCTGCTGCAAGGTACGGATGAAGGCCGGGGCATCCTGCCCGGGGAGGAGGCGGAAATCGCAGGTCAGGCTGCAGAAATCCGGGACGATGTTTTCCTTGCAGCCGCCATTGATCAGCCCTACTGACAAGGTATTGCCGGTGCTGAAATCCGGATGCCGTGCGACCTGGAACTCTGGCCAGAGTTGTTCGTCCATAAAACGGACCACTCGGGCGGCTTTGCTGATGGCGTTGTCGCCGGCGTCGGGCCTGGAGGCATGGGCGGCTTTGCCGCGGCAGATGAACTCCAGGGTGATTTGCGTCTTATGGGCGTATATGGGTTGATTGGAGGTCGGCTCTCCGACCAGGATTCCCGCCAGGTTGCAGGGCGGCAGTTCCCAGAATGGTGCGCCCTCGCAGCCGGTCTCTTCCGCGCTGCTGGCCAGGAAGAGCAGGTTCAGGGGCAAGTCTGCGGCGATGATTTCCCGCGCCGCCAGCAGCATGGCGGCCAGGCTGCCTTTGGTGTCGCAGCTGCCGCGGCCGTAGATTTTGCTATCGGCGATGGTCGGGGTCAGCGGATCGATGCTCATGCCCTGGCTGCCTACCGTGTCCAGATGCGCTTCAAATGCCAGACAGGGGTAGTCGGGACAACGGAATTTTTGTCCCAGGACATTCGGTCGTCCCGGGGCGATTTCCTGACTGTGCACGCTGTCGAAGCCGAATTCCTGCAGCTTGCGGGTTACGCAGTCGGCCATCGCCTGCTCGGTTGCTTCGCGTGGGGCCGTACTGCTCAGGGGCAACGAATTCCGGCTGTCGATACGGATCATTTCCGCGAGAAGATTGATCAGTTCCGTCTGGCTGTGCATGGCGTTACACCTGTGCGGCAGTGGTTTATGAGAACATTTCGATTGGGCATGCGGGGATGGACTGCAGGAAGACCTTGCCGTAATGCTTGCTGCGGATGCGGCCATCCAGGATGACCACGATGCCGCGGTCGTCGCGGCTGCGGATCAGCCGTCCGAAGCCCTGCCGGAATTTGAGCACGGCTTCAGGCAGGGAGTACTCTGAGAAGCTGCTGCCGCCGCGGGCCTGGATAAGTTCGCTGCGGGCGGCGATAAGAGGGTGATCCGGGACCGCAAACGGCAGTTTGGTGATAATCACATTGATCAGAGCCTCGCCAGTGACATCCACCCCGGTCCAGAAACTCGAGGTGCCCAAAATGACTGAGCGGGGATTTTTCCGGAACAGCTCCAGCATTTTCCGGGGCGAGTACTTGTCGCCCTGGACATAGACATGGTAATTTCCGGCCAGGAAGAAGCCCTCCAGACGTTCCGCCATTTGGTTAAGCATGGCATAGCTGGTGAAGAGCACGAACGCCCGGCCTTTGGTCTGGCTCAGGAAATGCTTCAGGTGCCGTTCAGCTTCCGGCAGGAATGACTGCGAATCGGGGGGCGGGATGTTTTCCGGCAGGTAGACTGTAACCTGACGGGAGAAATCGAAGGGCGTGTCCAAAATCAACGCATCGACGCTCTCCGCACCGATGCGGCGGAGAAAAAAGTTGATGTCCCCGGCAATGGCCAGGGTGGCGCTGGTGATGATCACGGGAAATTTTTCCGGAGTGGCGAAGAGTATTTCCCGCAGTCTGGGGGCGACATCAACGGGTATGCAGTTGAAGCTGATATCCTTAGCGTCCCGGCCCTGCAGTTCGAACCAGTAGACATAGTCGGGCAGGCTCATGGAAAAAAAGACCTCCAGAGCCAGGCATTGCTCTGCAAGTTCGTTTTTGGCGGCCTTGATTTCCAGCAGTTGCTCCGGGCTGGCGCTGCCTTGGTCCAACACCCGGTCGAGTTCCTGGCAGAGCTGTTGTACGGGTGCGGCCAGGTAGTTCTCGATATGGTTCGGCACACAGTAGCGCAACGGCGCCGCGTGGTTGGTCTGCGGTTCTATCCAATCCCGCAGCTGGTTGAAGAACACCTCCGCCCGGGCGCGCAGGTCTTGCACCAGTTTTCTGGCGCTGCGGCAGCTGTCGGCCGCCAGCAGGCGGGCGCGGCGGTCATCGATGAAAAGCCGGTTCAGGGTATGCTTGATGGCGTAGGTCTCGGCCCGCAGCCCGAGATGGCTGGAGGCGGTATCCTCCAGGGTGTGCCCCTCGTCCAGGATGACTGCGGCGAATTCCGGCAGCACCTGGACGCCGTCCGAGCGGCTGCCGGTTTTGCGTTCCTGGTCGCGCAGCGCCAGGGCGCTGAAGAAGAACGCGTGGTTGCTGACGATAATCTGGGCGGCCATGAGGGATCGGCGCGCCTTCATCAGGAAGCAGCGCTGAAAGAACAGGCATTGTGCGGCCAGGCAGTTCCCACGTTCGCTGCAGACTGCCTGCCACAGTGTCCGCGAGACAGGGCGGTCCATCTCGCTGTAATCGCCGCTGCGGGTTTTTTCGGCCCAGTCCAGCAGGGTGCCGATTTCACCCAGGAGGTTTCCCTTGGGCAGCAATGCCTGATCCAGGTCGGCAATTTGGCTGAGCCGGCGCAGGCAGAGATAATTATTGCGGCCTTTGGCCACGGCGTAAGATATTTCCTGCTGCAGCAATTTTTCCAGGAGGGGCAGGTCTTTTTTGCAGATTTGTTCCTGGAGGTTGATGGTATGGGTACTGACCACCACCGGTCGTTTGGTCTCTTGCGCGAAGAAGATTGCCGGTACCAGGTAGGCGAAAGTTTTTCCCACCCCGGTTGGTGCTTCAATGCAGGCGTGCCGTCGTTCGGCGAATGCCGCGGCGATGGCGTGGGCCATGCGCATTTGCTGTGGGCGCGGTTCGTAACGCAGATCGCTGGCCAGCATGGCCTCGCGCAACGTCGTGTCGGCGGCAAAAAATGTATCTGTGGCGTTTATGCTCATCGGTTTGCGAGCGGCGCGGCACGGCAGCTCCCGCCGGGAACCATCATTTCTGGGGCAGCGTCGAGGTCTCGGCCTTGAAGGCGGGCAGGACCAAGGTCTTCGCGGGCGGCGTATCCTGGGCGTGGTCTGAACTGCTTGCCGGAATGATTTTCGGCAACGCTTTCTCTTCCCGTTGCCGGCGGCGTTCCCGCAGTTCCGGGCTGATGGTGACAGCCAGGGGGTGGGTGCAGGGGCCGTAATGGCTGGCGTGCAGTTCCTCCAGGGCCGCGGCGAAGTCCGCTTCGGGCATATCGTGCTGCAGTTTGATACTGCGCGTCCGCCCACCGGCGGTCAGGGTCACTTCGTTTTGGCCGTTGATGCGCAAGCTGTTCTCGCCTTGCTCGCTGGCGATGGGCTGGCGGAATTCCAGCACCAGGCCGATTTCACTGGGCTTGCGGTCGACTGCACAATAAGCGAGGTCGAGGAGCCCTTCCGGGGCAAACAGCTCGTCGGGGAAGCGCATTTCGATGATGATTGCGGCGTCCTGGTTGCCGTAGCGTTTTTTACCCTGCTCGAGGGCCTGTCGTTCAGTCTCGCTGAGTGGCTTTTCCTGACTGTGGCGTTCTTCTTCTTCGGCCATCTGGCGCTGAATAGCCTCGAAATCGGGTTCTTCGAAGGTAACGATCTCCCGGATGGGCTTCCGCAGCAGGAAGGCGATCAGGCACAGTCCCAGCAGACAGAAAGGCAGCCCGAGGCGCTGGAAGCGGCGCAGCCTTCTGCGCCGTTCCTGCTCGGCCAGTTGTTTGGCGCTGTCCAGGGAATGCGCGGATTGTTCTGAAAATAAGGTATTGGAATATTTTGCTGGGGAATCTTTATCCTGAGCAGACATATTTTTAACCTCCAGAGATATTTCCGGCAACCGGTGGACTACAGCACAGGCTAGCTATTGCGGCGCGCTCTGCCCCGACCAGGTGGAGTCTGGTCGGGGAGGAGTGGTGGTCGCAATCAGTGATTGTGACCCTCATGTCCGGTTGCTTCGCTTTTGGGCATCGGCAGGTTGATTTTGTATTCAGCGGATTCCATCAGGGCATCCAGATGCTTCTCAAAAGCCTGGCCGGCCTGCTGTTCCTGGAGCTGCTGGCTGATCTGGGCTTGTACTTCCGCAAATTCCTGCACCGAAGCGGCTTTCCCTTCACCTGCCTTGATCAGATGCAGCCCGAACTGGGTCTCGACCGGGTCGCTGATTTCACCTGCCTTCAGAGTCTTCAGAGCTTGTTCGAATTCCGGGACCATCTGACCCTCGCTGAAATCACCCAGGCTGCCGCCCTGTCCCTTGCTCGGGCAGTCGCTGTGCTCCTTGGCCAGAGCCGCAAAATCAGCCCCCTCGGCGAGCTGTTTTTTCAGCCCCAGCAATTTTTCCCGGGCGCTGTTTTTTTCCTGTTCGCTGGGGGTTTCGCTGTATTTGATCAGGATGTGCGCGGCATTGAACATGGCCGGTTGGGAGAATTGCCGCTGCTTGTTCTCATCGTAGTATTTCTTGACCGCGTCTTCGGAGACCGGTTGCGTCTGGCTCAGTTCAGCCTGCATCTTTTTGTAGTATTTTTCGATGGCCTGGCCGCCGGCCACCCGCTGGCTTAATTCATCATAAGTCATGCCCTGCATGGCCAGCATTTGCTCAAAATTGTCACCGGCCTGCTTCTTCTGCTCATCCAGCATCTTCTTGGCCTCGGCCAAATCCGGCGTAATGCCATCCTTCTGGGCAGCTGCCAGCAAAACCTCGTAGGCGACCAGATTTTTGCTGATGCTGTAGGAGGCCTCTTCGATTTTTTCCTGCGGCAGGGGCATGGGGGAGGGATTTTGCAAAAACTGCTCCAGTTGCGGCTTGAGGATCTTGACGATATCCATGCGCTTGACAATGGTCTTGCCGTGGATGGAGGCCACTTCCTCGGGGATGAAGGCCAGCATTTCGTCCGCGGTCTTCTGCGGGACGGCTGCAGTTGCACCTGGGGCTGCAGGAGCGGGAGCCGCTTCCTGAGCGGTCACCGGGATCAGAAAGCCCAGCAAGGCAGTGATGCTGAGAAGGCGCAAGGTCGGGAGGGTCATGGTCGTTTCCTGGGGTTGCGGGTGTTTATAGGCGATAACAAGACATTAAAGGCAGTGAAAAAATCGGTAAAGCCGGGGCAGGTGTACTGGCGGCAACTGGCCGCTGTCTGCTGCGGACGAGGCAGGAGGCTCAAGACATAATCCCGGAAGAATCGCGGTAGGGGCTCGTTGGGGCTGGTCTGAGCCTGCCAGCGCTGGAAAGCCAAGGCCAGCCATTCCGGCCGGTTGTGGTGCCTGGCCAGCAGCGTCAGCCCGGATATAGTGAGGAAAGACTCCGGAGGCAGCGCGGCCAGCGCTGACAGCAGCCGTTTTTGTTGCGCTGCTGGGAGCTGCTCCCAGCATAAGGCGAAAGCCAGTTCACAGCCTTCTTGCAACTCGGGCGAAGACGGCGGCAGAAGCGGCAGCTGGGCATGCAAGGTTTTGCCTGGCCAATCCAGAAACAGGAAAAGAGGATGTTGGGGATTCAGAGCCTGCAGACGTGCGCCTGCTGCCCAGGCGGCCGGGGTCTGCCCCTGTCGTAAAGCGATATCCATCTCGTTGCTGATCTGGGCACAGCGGCGCTGCAGTTCACGCTGACGCAACGGAGCCAGCAGATTCTGCTGCTG
>JAAYYJ010000440.1 GCA_012515455.1 Oligosphaeraceae bacterium | reverse complement strand
CCGATCTATGACATGCATGGTCACATGGGCAGCCATAACGCCATCTACTTCAAACGCGCTGAGGCTGCCGGGATGGTCTCGCATTTGCTGCGGGCCGGCATCCGCAGGCTGGTGTTTTCTCATCACCATGTCCTGTTCAGTCCCGCATTCCGCAATCAGCAGGTCTGGGAGATTTGCCGCAGTTACCCCGAAACGCTGCGGATGTATATCGGCATCAATCCGCATTATCCCCAGCATATCAAGGAGGACCTGGCGCAGTTCGAGCAGTGGCGGCCGTACTCGGTCGGGTTGAAAATCCTGGCCGGATATCATCTGGTCAATGTCACCGACCAGCGTTATGAATATGCCTTGCAGTTCGCCAACGAGCGGCGCCTGCCGGTGCTGTTCCATACCTGGGGCGGACGGGGCGGCTGCAATGACGGCCCTTCGATGCTGGCTTTGGCCCAGAAATATCCCGGCATCACCTTCTTCATCGGGCACAGCCTGTTCGGAGACTGGGAATATACTGAGAAGATCATCAAGGAGACACCGGACAACTGCTACCTGGAGCTGACCGCCATCCCGGGCGAGCTGGGGTACATCGAACGCATGGTCGCCCTGGTCGGCTCAACCAGGATTATTTACGGCACCGACATGCCCTGGTTCGATGAATTCCAGGGCCTGGGAGGAGTGCTCTCCGCTAAAATCAGCGATACGGACATCAAGAACATCCTCTGTGACAACGTGGAACGCCTGCTGGGGCAGGATTGGTAACGCAAGACCAGCACTGCCGCCCCGGCAGCAGACGCCTGATCCTGGGCAATAACTCAACCGAAGGGAAGAATACACATGAATACTCAGGTCACTCCTGACTGGCGGCTGGCACTCGGCGACCAGCGCCGGGACTTAACTTACCTCTGCCCGGCGGAAATGCAGACCTGCAGCTGCAGCTGCAATGGCGAAGAGCATACCGCGGTCTGGCGGGGGCACCCGCTCGGCGGCGAGAATTTCACCGTTACAGTGCACTGGCGGGAGACTGCGGACGGGCTGCGCAGCGGCACGCTGGGGTACACCGGATATACCGGCAGTGACCTGATTGAGAGCATCCAGTTCCCGGTGCTGTCCGAACCGCAAAGCGCAGTCAGCAATATCATTGTCGCCTGTCGGGATATGGGATATCTGCGTACCCCCGAATCGCTGTTCGCAGAATCGTCCCCGCAAGAGATTCTCTACGGCGGCGGGATGCAGTTCTCCGGCATGATGCTGCAGGACGGCACCTTCCAGTATGTCGACCACCGGGATACGCAGCGGATGGTCAAGCTGGCGCATTGGTCCCAGGAAGACTCCAGACTGATTTATCGTGGTGTGCATCTGCTGCCGGTGAGCAATAACCAGCCCTGCCGCGAATACCAGGTCCCATACCAGAGCAGCTGGGGAAAATTCCGGGGGGGCTGGTTCGATGCCTGCCAGGTCTATAAACAGTGGGCCTCCAGGCAGGCCTGGGCTGTAAAACCGAAACAGGACAACCCGCTGCGCAAAATCGGCCTCTGGGTCTGGAACCGCGGCCTGATCGCCGATGTCCTGCCGCCGGTGGAAAAACTGCAGCAGGACTTGGGAGAGGTGCCGGTGGCATTGGACTGGTATTGGTGGCACAGCAATCCTTATGACACCGACTACCCGGAATTCTGGCCCCCGCGAGAAGGCGAGGAGGCCTTCCGCGCCGCCGTGCAACGCCTGACCCGCCAGAATATCTTCGTGCAGACTTATATCAACGGCGTCTGCTGGGACCTGGATGGGAAAAGCTGGTCCGAAGGCGGCGCAAAAGAAATCCGCGTCCAGCGTGACGGCACGCCGATGTCGGTGGCCTTTAACCGCTACAACGGACACCGCCTGGGATACATGTGCGGCGAGGCCCCGAAATTCCAGGATAAGATCTCGGCTCTGGTGGGGAAACTGCGTCGCAGCGGTCTCTCCGGGCAGTATTTGGATATGATCGGTTGCGCAACGTTCCAGCCCTGTTACCATCCGGACCATAAACACCCCAAAGGGGGCGGCAATGTCATCCATCAGGGCTTCCGGCAGCTGATCCGACGCCTGAAGCAGGAGAATCCCGATTTTCCGCTCTCGACAGAGACCAGCAGCGAAGCCTATATGGACCTGATCGATGGCTTCATCATCTGCGGCAGTACCTCGGGCGAGCACATGGGACACCTGCAAGGTTTCGAGTACCTGCCCATGTTCTCTTCCGTCTACCATGGCAAAATCGCCCTGTTCGGCAATTACGCCCATCCTGACGGCATTACCCCCTGGGACCCGCTGTGGCCCCCGGAAGACCGCTGGCAGGAGGAAAAACCCTGGCACAAGCTTTTCCCGGAGCAGTTCTTTTTTGAAATGACCCGCACTCTGATCTGGGGTGCTCAGCCGATGG
>JAAYYJ010000439.1 GCA_012515455.1 Oligosphaeraceae bacterium | reverse complement strand
GCAACGCCCGCCCGCCATACCGCCAATGGCCATGCTCGCAGTCATATTCGCTGTCCAGACTGACACAGCGATTTTCTATGGCGCAGGCGATGCTGAGAGCTTTCATGATCGAGCCCGGCTCGTAGCATTTGTACAGCGCATGATTGGGAATATTTTCCGGCAGCATGGTATTCCGGTCATTGGGATTGAACTGCGGATACTGCACCGCCGCCATCACCGCACCAGTCTGGCGGTTAAGCATCAGAGCGTACGCATGCTCAGGGCGGTATTTTTCCACCAGCAGCCGCATCTTCTCTTCCATAATCTGCTGCAGCGGCGAGACGATGGTCAGATGGATATTGGCGCCGTTCCGAGGCGGCCGGACCACGATCCTGCCGCCCGGCAGAGGGCGGCCACGGACATCACGCCGGAATTCCAGCTTCCCCGGTTTAGCGGTCATGATATCATCAAACATGGCCTCAATGCCGCTGATACCACGCCGTTCATTATCCAGATACCCCAGCATATTGGCCAAATGATGGTCACGAGGATAGCTGCGCTGCCAGGACTCCACCGCCCGGATGCCGGTGATCTTCTTCTTGTTAATCTCCAGGGCACTGACCGCAGCCATGAAATTCGTGGCCGCATCCAGGGAGGCATTGAGCAGCAACGGTATTTCCCGGAAACGCCCCAAGGCCTTCGCCGCCCGCTGCTCAATCTGCTGCACCTCGACCCCGCTGATTACACTGAGGCGCTCAATGCAATCCCGTAATTGCTTCTTGTCCAAACCGGCAGGATATAAGACAATGGTATATTTGTTTTCTGCCTCAGGGGCGTTTTTCTGCCAGGTCACATGGGGGAGTTTCTCCTTTTCCAGCCGCAGGGCCGCCAGGGCATCTGCCGATTCCGAGACCTGGCAGGGGAATGCATAATTGACTGCCTGCGAAAAGCGCAGGGCCAGCTGATCGCGGTCCAGCTGCAGATAGTGCTCGGCCAGTTCAATGACTTCCGGCAGACGCGGCACGAAGCGCCCGGGCTCCACCAGGAGGTCATAAGTCGCCAGATCACAGGCCAGCAGACTGCCGGTGGAGTCATAGATTTTCCCCCGCTGGGCCGGCAGCTGGCGATAGCTGCGATAGACTCCCAGAGCCTTGCTGTCAATCTCAATATGACGCCTGACCTGCAGCTGGTAGACATGGCTGAACAAAAACACAAAAGCCACCACAATGGACACTGCCCAGAGATTGAAACGCAGCATGATGCCAAGACGCATCCGGCTGGTCAGGACCTGTGCGTCCGAGGCAGTACACGGTTGAACATTCTGCTCCAGCCACGACCATACCACAGCCCAGAGCTGACCAAGCCGGCGCACCGTCCCTTGGCACCAGATTTGCCTGAAATCTGCTTTTTTCATCTTCCCTCTTCTACCCGCGACCCGAGGATGCAGCGAAGTGCCGCGCACTGCGAGACACCTCACGGTACTGAAAAATCGAATTGCACGGATGTGCCATGGAGTGAAAGCCCACGCCGTTCCTTCTGCCAGTGCATTCAGTCAGAAATGGGGAATCTCAATTCGTGTGTGGACGTAGAACTTGCGAGTGAAAAATGGACGACAAAAAAGTTTTGGCGGATAACGATGTCGTCATCTGACCAATGCTCTTCTGCTCATTTTCCCGGCTGACTCGCACTGCCATGGCACATCCGTAAAATTCGATCCTGGTAACTGATTATGGCTGGGGGGGGGTATACTGCACCAACGACTGTTCCTGATTACCGTGCGGCTGGTTTGGTTCTGTTCTGACATAGCAGATGTTGCTGCTGTAGGCGGGGCGCATCCCGAGCTTTCTGGCGGTGGCAATGATATCCAGGCTGTTCTCCTGCCGTTCCAATTCTGCCTGCCGATATTGCAGACACTTGCCCAATTCATAGATTTCTTTTTCAATCTTGACGATTTCACCGCGCAGGACAGTGTTCTCATGCGTGCTCTTGACAAAACGGTACGCACCACCGATAATCGCCGCAATAATCAGCAGGGTAACCAGCAGGCCGGCAATCAGTCCGGAGACGAAATCACCCATGCTCACCGACAGGCGCTCAGTGGCTGGGACCCTGGATTTAATTCGTACAGTCATCTTTTCTCCCAATTCAAGCAACCAAGACCAATTCAAGTTCCCCATCCCCACGCCGCATCCCGGGCGGCAGCAGGGCGCCGCGATCAGAGACGCTCAGCCGCCCGCAGCTTGGCACAGCCGGAGCGGCGGTTTAGGGCCAGCTCCTCCTCTGTCGCCTGCAGGGGCTTGCCGGTCAGCACCCGCAGGGTCTGAACCTTGCCGCACCGGCACTCAGGCAGACCCGGCGGGCAGATACAGCTGGCGGCCTCATCCCGGAAAAAATGCTTGACCATGCGGTCTTCCAGCGAATGAAAGCTGATGACCACGATTCTCGCCCCGGGGCAGGTCAATGCCAGAGCCGCCTGCAGCCCTGCCTGCAGTTCCTCCAGCTCCTGGTTCACAGCGATACGCAAGGCCTGAAAAGTACGTGTGGCCGGCGGCAGCCCATGCTGATGGGCACGCCCCACCACCCGGTTCAGCAGTTCAGCCAATTCCGCCGTGTTCGCCCAAGGACGCTCACTCCGCCGCCGGACGATTTCCCGGGCGATGCTCCTGGCCTTGCGCTCTTCACCGTAACGGAACAGTATCTCCACCAGTTCAGACTCATCCAGGGTATTGAGCAAATCTGCCGCCGTCCGGGGCTCAGTTCTATCCATGCGCATATCCAGCGGACCGTCAAAGCGGAAGGAGAAACCGCGTTCCGGTGCGTCGATTTGCGGAGAAGAGACCCCCAGGTCCAACAATACCCCATCCACGCTCTGCCAGCCCAGCCCGGCGGCATATTCCTGCATCTGTGCGAAGCGCCCCTGGCGGGCTTGGAAGCGCTGGCCGAACTGGGCCAGATTCGCAGTAGCTGCCTGCAGCGCCTCGCTGTCGCGGTCGATTCCCAGCACCTCACAGTCGGGCAGTCGCTCCAGCAGCAGGCGGCTGTGGCCGCCTGCCCCCACGGTGCCGTCGATAAAGCGCCGTCCGTGATTAGCGGCCAAGTACTCTATCGCTTCCGACAACATTACTG
>JAAYYJ010000438.1 GCA_012515455.1 Oligosphaeraceae bacterium | reverse complement strand
GGGGACCCCCAACCCTAATTAGGACGTGCGCGCGCGAGGGGAGACGGAGGCGGACCATGGCGGCAGTGCGATCACTCACACAAAATGGCTAAGGTGCGCAGATTTGGGCTGGGAAAAAGCTTTGCGGTAGTGGTAGTGGTTGTGTGTTGGTCAAGCACTCCGTAGTGCTACCTGCAGGACGCGGCATGGACAGCGCCAGAGCGGTTATGGATCAACTTCCAGTCTGGACTACATACATCAGTCTGAAAGCTTCCCCACGAGTTCTTCGCCAGATTTCGTCCATTAACCCAATTTCTCTTCTCTTCATCAATGGATCAACTTCCAGTCTGGACTACATACATCAGTCTGAAAGCTTCCTCGAGCTCTTCGCCAGATTTCGCCCAATAACCCAATTTCTCTTCTCTTCATCAATGGATCAACTTCCAGCAGCATTGTGACCACCACTCCGATATTCCGTTCTCAGGATGTCTCCCGCAGTCCTGGTGTCTATGTGTTCCGCAACCAGGCCGGCGAGGTCATCTATGTCGGCAAGGCCAAGAACCTGCGCAACCGCATGCGCTCCTATTTCATGCCTTCGACAGCCCGACGCAACGACCCGAAACTACGCGCGCTGATTCACAGCATCGCATCATATCAGACCTTTGAACTGAGCAGCGAGTCCGAGGCGCTGCTGCTGGAAGCACAATTCATCAAACAATACAACCCGCGTTACAATATCGAGATGCGGGATGACAAACGTTATCTGCATATCCGCGTCGACCTGGCGGAGACCTTCCCCCGCTTCTCATTCGCCAGACTGCGCCGCGATGACGGATGCCTGTATTTCGGACCTTTCCCGCAAGCCGTCGCACTGCGGGAAACGGTGCGAATACTGGAAAAACGCTTCGGACTGCGCAGCTGCAACTGCCCCGAACCCAATGAGGAGACCCGCCGGCACTGCCTCGAGCATGTCTTGCGTGACTGCTGTTCCCCCTGCGTCGGCAATATTACCCGCCAGGAATACCTCGCCCGCTTGGAGCAGGCTCTGGCAGTGCTGCGCGGCGAGGAAGGCGCGGCCAGAATCGCCGCGGAACTGCAAGGCCGGATGAAGGACTGCGCCGCCAGACTGGATTTTGAGGAAGCCGCCCGCCTGCGCGACATCCTCGAGCATCTCAAGATGGTGTTGGAACCGACCAGACGTTTTATCAACCAGACCATCAGCCGCCGCACCTCGCTGGACAATCAGGAAGGCATGCAATGCCTGCAGCAGGCACTGGGACTGCCCGCCCTGCCCCGCTATATGGAATGCTTCGATATGTCCAACATCTCCGGCAGCCTGGCCGTCGGCAGCATGGTTTGTTTCCGCCATGGCCGCCCCGCGACCAGCGAATACCGGCGTTTCCGCATCCGGTCGGCGGAGGCAGCGGACGACACCGCCTTTATGCGCGAGGTCCTGACCCGGCGCTATGCACGCCTCCTGAAGGACGGCGCATCCCTGCCGGACTTAGTAGTACTGGACGGCGGCGTGGGGCAATTGCATACCGCCATCGCGGTATTCCAGAACATTGGCATGCCACCCATTCCGTTGCTGGGGCTGGCCAAACAACACGAACAACTGTATTTGCCTGGACGCAGTGTCCCCGTCACCCTGCCCCGAGACAACCCCGGACTGAAAATGCTGCAGGCGCTGCGCGACGAAGCACACCGCTTCGCCAATGCCTACCATCGGCAGTTGCGCAATCAGCGCATCAGCAATTCCGTCCTGGCCGATCTGCCCGGCATTGGCAAGGCCCGCCAGGAGAAAATTCTGCGCACGTTCGGTTCCGTGCGGCAGCTGCTGCAGAAGACCCCGGCGGAAATCGCCGGCGCGGTTCCCGGCCTGGGTCTGGCCACAGCAGAAAAGGTCCTTACTTACTTGCAGAAACGCCTTCTCCCGCAGGCAGAAGATCAAACCGGGCACTGAGTTTTACCGCTGCAGCGAATGCCAGATTTCCCGCGTCATGGCCTGCTTTCGCTTTTTTTGTCCCCGGACCAGTTTGGAACAAGAAAAAAAATAAAGTCACCGTATATTATTGCCAACCGCGTTTTTTGCTGTTTTCCCCCGTCAGCACGGTTTATTTCCGTTTGTCTGCGCGTGTCGGCAGGCCGTCTTTTCCGCCCAACCCCATTGATCATAGGCTGTAGTAATGACCACCAGAATATTTTTTCTTGCCCTGTCTTCGCTCGTGATTGTTTTGGGCAGCGGTTGCCGGACCGGCAATACCCTCGGACTCTACAATCAGGATTTTCAGGCGACCATCCGTGATGCCAGTGCCAAGGTCTTCCCCGCAGTGGTGTATATCCGGGTAGTCAGTGCTAATCTTTCCAGTGGCAAAGATGAAGGCAATATCGTCTCCGGCAGCGGCGTGATCATCAGCCCGGACGGCGAAGTACTGACCAACCACCATGTCATTGACAAGGCCCGGGAAATCCGTTGTCAGCTCTACGACGGCACGGCCTACCAGGCCACCGTTCTGGGCAGTGATAAGGACTTGGACATCGCCCTGTTGAAATTGGCACTGCCGGAAAACAGCGGGCCGCTGCCCAGCGCCATACTGTCTCCGGCGCCTGTCAGTGAAGGCGACTTCGTGATGGCCATGGGTGCGCCCTGGGGCCTGGCCCGGTCGGTATCCATCGGCATCATCTCCTGCTCCCGGCGCTATCTCGATTCACAAGGCAAGTACTCGCTCTGGTACCAGACCGACGCCTCAATTTCGCCCGGGAACTCCGGCGGTCCGCTGGTGAACACCGCCGGTGAAGTCATCGGCATCAACACCTTGGCGACTTTAATCGGCGGTACCATGGGCTTCACTGTGCCGGCAACAGTTATTCAAGCCGTGCTGGCACGACTGCGGCAGTACGGCGAAGCCAACTGGGCCTGGCTGGGACTGGAGCTGCAGCCGCTCCATGATTTCGACCGCAATATCACTTTCGATTACGACCATGGGGTGATAGTCTCCGGCACCCTTCCCGGCAGCCCGGCCCGGAAAGCCGGCTTCCAGCCCAACGACAGGATTACCGCTTTGAATGGACAGAGCCTCGATGCGCCTCAATCAGAGAATATTCCGGAGATCAACCGCCGTCTGGGCTTGCTGCCGTTCGAGGTGCCGGTTTCTTTTACCGTCTGGCGCAATGACCAGCAGCAGGAAATCACCATCACCCCGATTCCCAAGGGGAAAGCAGAAGGCGAGGAAGTCGCATTCCCGCGTTGGGGATTCACGGCCAAAGTCATCAACCGCTTCGACAACCCTGGGCTGTATTTTTATTCCCGCAAGGGCGGGGTGTTCGTCTATGGCATTGATGCAGGCGGCAATGCCGCAAACAGCAAACTTCGCGAACAGGATGTCATCAGCACGGTTGCAGGACAAGAAGTGAATTCTCTGCCCGACCTGGAGAAAATCTACACTGAGGCACTGCAGAATATCCACCGCCAGCATTTCTTGACCTTCGGTATCATCCGCAACGGACGGGAGATGCAGGTGGCAATCGATTTCCGCAACGAAAAAAGCAAATAAGGCGTTTTGGGGTTTTGTCTCTGGCGGTTCTGCATACCTCCCGGAAGGAAATTATGCGCAAAAATCACTCTCTGCTGCTCGTCGTCGCTCTCTGCGGATTGTTCGTCCTGGCTGCTGGCGCCCAGGAACAAAATACCGCAGAAATGGTCCGCCACAACAATGCCATGCTGGAGAAGTACTCCCGCTCCATTGTGGAAGTGGAATACTTCTTCAAGATTGAGAAGCAGTCTGAAGTCCCCGGCCTGAAGGTGCGTTATCTCTGCCCCAACTGCAAAAATTATCATCAGAAGGAACTAAGCAGCCTGATCAGCAGCCGGCAGTCGCAGGGCGTGCCGGGGTTCGTGGTCGGCCCTGACCGCATCCTCAGCGTAGATCTGCACTTGCGCCCGGATTGGCTGGAACGCATCGAGGTCGTCTGC
>JAAYYJ010000437.1 GCA_012515455.1 Oligosphaeraceae bacterium | reverse complement strand
GGTCACTGCGCAGAATACGCAGACGGTCAGCGCGGTGCATGATATTCCGCCGGAGATGGTGCGCGCTCAGATCGATGCGGTCTTCAGTGACATCCGGGTGGATGCGGTCAAAATCGGCATGCTTTCTTCGCAGGCGATCATTCTGGCTGTCGCGGAATGCCTGCGGCACTGGCGGCCGGTTTTTACGGTACTCGATCCGGTGATGATTTCGAAGAGCGGATGTGCTTTGCTGAAGCCGGATGCGGTTGCGGCTTTGCGAAAGGAGTTGCTGCCTCTGGCTCATTTGCTGACGCCGAATATTCCCGAGGCGGAGGAGTTGACGGGGGTAAAGATCACGGATCGTGGCGGCATGCAAAAAGCAGCTGAGGCTCTGGTTGAGGCAGGCGCCGGTGCTGTGCTGATGAAGGGTGGTCATTGTTCCGAACATGCCGATGACCTGCTCTTCGACGGACAGCAGAATTTCTGGTTCAAGGGGGAACGTATTCCTGGACGCAATACCCATGGCACCGGCTGCACACTTTCATCGGCCATTGCCGCCAATGTCGCCAATGGCTGTGCTTTGCCGGAGGCCTGCTTGCGCGCCAAGGAATATGTCCGCAGAGCCATCGCCGCTGGTCTGGATATCGGCAATGGCTGCGGTCCTCTGCATCATTTTGTTGACTGGTATTGAGAAAGCGAGCGATGTCGAATGTTGGAATTCATCAGTGATTTGGCGCGGCAGGGTGGTGGAATGGCTGCCGCTCTGCGAAAAAAGATGGGGAACGATTCTTCCGGAATTGCTTGCAAGGCGACCATCCGGGATGTAGTTACCGAGGCAGACCGCATCGTTGAAAATTTTGTTATCCAGAAAATCCATGAGCGTTTTCCGGAGCATGGAATATACGGAGAGGAAAATGGGCATATCAATTCAGGCAGTCCTTATTGCTGGGTGATTGATCCGATTGACGGGACGGCCTCCTATATTCATAATCAGCCTGGCTACTCGATTTCCATTGCCCTGCAGTATCAGGGTCAGAGCCAGTACGGGGCAATCTATTGCCCGGTACTGCAGGAACTGTTTGCAGCAGAGCAGGGCAGAGGCGCTTTTTGCAATGGAGAAAAAATTCAGGTCTGTGATCATGGCTCTCTTGCAGAATCCCAGGTCAGCACCGGGTTTTCCTGTCTGCGGGCCGGATGGAAAAAGCGCAATAACCTGTCCTATTTTTGCGAAATCGCCAAAGAGGCCCGGGAAGTGCGCCGTTTCGGTTCGGCTGCTCTCGACTTGTGTTTTGTCGCTGCGGGGCGTCTGGATGCCTTCTGGGAACTGAATCTGCAACTCTATGATATTGCAGCAGGCACTCTGATTGTCAGCGAAGCCGGTGGTCAGATCAGCGACCTCATCGGTGGCGAAAACTGGCCGGAGCAGGGGATGCTTGCCAGTAATAAAACCCTGCATCCTGCCATGCTCGAATTCTTCACCGGATACCAGCGAGAAGAAAACTGACGGAGGGGGAGCCGGCTAGGACGCTCCATATCCCCTCCGGCACAGCCTCGTAAAGATGGCCTTGCCACATGGGGATTTTGCGAAAAAGGCTCATGTTTCAACGCAGCAACTCATTAAAAAATTCGTGTCTTTTCGTGTTTTTTCGTTGTTAAAAAAATATTATACCCAGTTACACTGACGCACAACAGCCTTTTCTACCAATATGCATATTTTTGCCAAAAACAACATTGATATTTTGCATGGTTATCTCCCGCATACCATCCTCTTGTATACGATTCCAGTCATTCTCACCAGCTTGTTAAATCTTTTCTTCCACGCCAGTGATATGCTCGTCGTCGGGCGTTTCGTTGGACATGAGGCATTGGCAGCTGTCGGAGCCTCCGCCACTACTACGCATTGCCTCTTCCACCTATACGCTGGCCTGAGTACTGCCATAAATATCATGGTTGCTCAGTCTCTCGGAGCCAAAAACCAACGCTTAACCTCAAAAATCCTGCATACTGCGGCCGGTGCCAGTCTGCTGCTGGGGATCATCATTGCCGCATTTGGCCTTTGCTTAAGCAAGCCAGTGTTAACTTTGCTCGGTACACCCCAGGAAGTCCTGCCGCATGCCACGCTTTATCTACGCATCT
>JAAYYJ010000436.1 GCA_012515455.1 Oligosphaeraceae bacterium | reverse complement strand
TACCTCAGCGACCGCGATTTGCCTGCAGGCGACGGGCAGCAATGCGGTGGAATTCGAACGGCTGTTCCCGTTTGCCGAATTCGGGCAGGCCAAATGGGGCAGCCGGGAAGCATTCCAGGCGGTCAAAAACGAGATTATGCGTACTGGCAGTTATAGCCAGTTGGACCAGGCCCATGGCAGCCTGGCCCTGGCCCTGGCCATACCGGACAATTATGCTCTGGGCTGCCGTGTCGAGACCGGGCAGCAGGGCTTGCAAACGCAGCTTCTGGCCGCGGCCAGGGTTTTCCGGCAGACCCTGCTGGCCGGTTAGCGGTCGCGGCAGAGGCCGGCACCATAACAAATATTGCCTTCGGGTGTGGAATATCTCACAGTTGCTACAATAGAAGATTATATTATATAAATGCACTGCGCACTACCAGCGAGCTCTCGCTTTATTGGCTGTATTTTGCCGTGCCAGTTGCTTGGTTGAAATATCCCGTGATTCCTCATCAAGGTGTTTTTTCCCCGCAAAAGGTGTATGGTGTTAAATATCATAATTTACTTGTTCCCCATTTTGGTCAACTACATTTCCGGGGGGATGTTCTTCAATACCGCCTACCGCTTCTCGGAAGCCCAGGCGCCGGAGCTGGCCATTACCGGAGCCATGGCCATCTGGGCGATATCTTACTCGCTGGCCTCATTGGTAGTGGGGCGCTTCGTGACGGAAAAAAACGCCGCCCGGCTGATTGTGATTGCCGGCGGAATCATCTGTTTGTGTTCGCTGGGCTTTGTCATCTTCCCGGCACTGTACTTGCAGTTTCTGTGGGCTGGGCTGACCGGCGTGGGCATGGCCATCTACTGCACACCGTTCCAGGTCTTTATGAAAACTCTGGGCGGAAACGCTGCCAGCGGCGTGGTCTATGCCACGGCGATGTATTCTGCATCCTGGAGTCTGGGACTGGCCTGTGGACCCTTCGTGTTCGGCATCCTCAAGTGGCAGACCGGATTCTATGCCAATGCCGTGATCGCGCTGCTGCTGTCGCTGGGGGTGGTCCTGGTGGAACGCTGCCGGAGAAGCCCCGCGGCCGTGCCGCCCGCCGGCGCTGCCGCCGCCGCGGCGGGCGCCCTGCGCTTGGAGGAAGTGGATTATTCCCGCTTTCGCGATTACGCCTGGCTGGGCTGGGTCGGGGCCGGCATCGGCACCACGACCATCACCATTATCCGCACTCTGGAGCCGAAATTGACTCTCGAGCTGGGAGTCAGCAAGTTCCATTCCGGGATGGTTCTCTCTCTGGTGAGCTTAGTGCAGGTCTTCTGGGCATTTGTCTGGCTGCGCAGCAAAGTCTGGATGTACAAAGCCGCCCCGGCCTTGCTGGCAGGAATTGCAGGAGTTGCCGGACTGCTGCTGTATGTCAAGGGCAATACTCTGGTGACCTTATACAGTGCCTCAGTCCTGTATGGCAGTTTCTCTAGTTACTTCTATTTTACCCTGGTGTTCTTCTCCCTGGTCCACCCCAGCAAAAGCGCCAAATATCTGTCCGTAAATGAAGCGTTGGTCGGTATTGCCGGCATCACTGGGGCCATTGGCGGCGGCTTCCTGGCCCAGCAGACCAGCTTGGCAACCACCTTTGTGACCTGTGCCGCCGCAGTGGCAGTGATGACTATTCACCGGGTGCTGGTTCTGGCCAAAAAAGCGTAAGCGAACTCTGCGCCCGACGACCGCCCGCGACCTGGCCAAGCCTTGGGCAAAGTTTACCGCGGCCCTGCCATTGACTATATTTTCCTGCAGGGCCGCAGCGGTGCCGGGAGATTAGAACTGATAATTCAGGGCCAGGCTGACCAGGTTCATGCCGCCCTCGTAATACCCTTCCAGGGTCCCGGAGGCACCGCGCTGCTCAATCTCGCAGCGGTTGAAGAACAGCCGGGTATAAGCGAAATCCAGGCGCATTTTTTCCGAGACCTGATATCCTGCGCCCAAGCTGGCCCAGACACGGTTGGTGTCCGGCAGCTTCGCCACCCGCTTGTCCTTGCTGCGCACCGGGGTCTGATCGAAGGCCAAGCCGCCGCGCAGAGTCCATTTGTCAGTCAATTTATATTCTGTACCCAGAGCGAAGCGCCAGTTGTCGCGCCACTGCATGGTCTCGGAACGGGTATTGCCGTTGTCAAACTCGATCTTCAGTTCTTCCATATCACTCCACTGGGTCCAGGAAACATCGAACATCAGAGACCATTTGGCACTGAGTTCCTGCTGCATGCCGAGGTTGATGCTGGCAGGCAAGTTCAAGCTGATCGAGGCTTCGTCGTCACCGGGTACCCGCACAAACGGCGCCGTCCCGGCCGGCAGGCGATAGCGGGCTTTCATGTCCACATCGTGGGTCAGCTTGGAACGGTAGCCCAGCCCGATCTTGCTGCCCGCCACAGGCTGGTACAACACACCAAAACTGTACCCGAAGGCAATAGAGTCGCCCTCCAGTTTGATGCGACCGTCAGGCTGCCCGGCGGTCCGCAAATCAATATTCTGAGTCATCAGCGCCTCAGCATACTGCATCACAAAAGCGGCGCCCACCGACCAGCAGTCATTGATCTCCCAGGACAGTGAGGGGCTGAATTCAATCACCGAGACCTCGGTCTCAACCCCGAAATAGCGCCCCTGCCAGTCGTCCTCATATGTCGTGGCTGTGCCCGAGGTGGCGGAAATGCCCAAGTTCAAGGTGACGCCGTCGCTGAGCGGATGGACATAATATAAATTCGGCACCAGGGCCAGGCTGGTGATGTTGTCACTCTGGTCGCCGTTCAGGGTGGAACCACGGTCGTGGAAACGCACATCACCGAAGATGAAGTGCGTGCCCAACATCAGCGTGGGGCTCTCGTGGGCCGCACCGGTGGCCGGGTTAAAGTACAAGGAACCGGGATCATCTGTCTCAGCCGTCATCCCGGCCAGAGAACGACCCAGACCAACCGTGGATTGCTCCAGAATCGAAAAACCGGCCCCACAGCATACCTGGCCAGCAATAACAACGGAAAACACCACAAGAACCGCAACGATGGATTTGCTCAACATGACTTTCACTTGACCTCGGGTTGAAAATTTGATTCCAAACACAAACGCGTCAATAAATTGCAGGGTGAAAAAATATAATATAGCTTCTGCGGGCAGTTTTGTCGCAGGAACAGTGAAAATAAGCCCTAAATTTCTGCTCTTGGGCAGTCTTTGCTTGCGGTCTGGCACCGGTCTGGCTGGCGGTGAGCTGAATGCGGTCAATTCTTGGCGGGGACTATCGACCGCTCCGTCTTATTCGAGGGTGCTTATTTTCCCTCTTTCCGCCAGCATATCCGGGGTGAAATTGCAGATGGCATCGATTAAATGATTGCGGTAGCTGGAATTGCCGCCGCCGAGCTGCTGATTTTTG
>JAAYYJ010000435.1 GCA_012515455.1 Oligosphaeraceae bacterium | reverse complement strand
ATTTTTGCCCCGTGCCCTTGATTCTAGCGGTGGGCCCACCCCACCGATTGGGGGGACCCCCAACCCTAATTTTGACGCGCGCGCGAGGACCGCCGGGGGGGGGGACGGTGGCCGTCAGTGCCATCACTGACTCACAATGGTTAAGGTGCGAAGATTGGTGCTGGAAAAAGAGCTTTGCCAGTACTATGTTTTGGCTGCGTCTGCCAGGGCGCGGATATTCGCTGCCGGTGCATCCGGGGGGATTTCACAGCCGGCGGAGAGAATCAGCCGTCCCGGCACTTGCGCCAGGACAGCCTGGGCTGCGGTTTTAATCTGTTGCGGGGTTCTGTTTTGGATGATGCTGACCGGGTCGAGATTGCCGCAAAGCACCTGGGTTGGTCCCAGGAGCGGCACGAAAGGGCGCATATCGGTGACCAGGTGGTCGACATCGATGATATCGGCGCCGGTGGCGATCATATCCGGGAGAATGGTGGTGGTGTTACCGCAGATATGCAGTTTGCCGATTGCGCCCAGGCGATGGATGTGTGCGAGCAGTTTTTGTTCCCAGGGGAAGGCGAATTCGCGATAAAATTCCACCCCGCACTGTGAACAGGCGGCATCGCCGATGCCGATACAGTGCGCGCCGGCCCGTATTTGCTGCTCGATGAAGGGCAGTGCCAGTTCCATGCATTCTGCGATGATCCGTTTGACTTTATTCGGCTGGTCGTAGAGGTCCAGGAAGGCGTTGCCCATTCCCCGCAGATCACAGTATTCGGCCAGGGGGCCTTCGACCCAGCCGCAAATCAGCAGATTGCCGGGGTTGTGGCGGCGGAAATAATCAATTTGGGCGCTCCGGGCGGCGATGCGCGGGCAGGCCAGGAATTGGTCCGGGGTGAGCGTCCGGAAGGCATTAATATCTTCCAGGGCATGGCCGGATTCCTGGGGCAGGGCATTGGGCGGATAGTGGATGGACGCACCGAAGGCCTCGCTTTCGGCATACGGATCGCTCATGACATTGACCCAGTCGGAAGAGAATGCCGCGGCGGTGTGCAGGTTAGCCTGGCAGTGGGCGGTGACATCCAGGCAGAACTCACGGTATGGGACGTGGGCAAAGCGGGCGGCGAAGCGCATGAAGATGGGCATGAAGGGGATACAATCCTGGCATCGGCCGGCCAGGAAGTCAATAATGAGGGGGTGTTCTGACATGCTAATAGGTTCCCAGTTTCAGGCCTGTATCTCGAAAATAGAGGTAGGTCTCATATTCGGTTGATTCGGGGATGGAATGATCGGAATGCAGGATAAAGCCGTTATGCTGTTTGACGAACGGGACCTTGCACTCCAGCTCCCGCTTGATTCCCGTTAGGTCGTTGTTGGCAACCGGCCGCACATCCAGCCCACCGATCAAAGCGATTTTCTCGCCGAACTGCTGATAGATGCGCAGCAGGTCCATACCGGCCTTGACTTCGATTGCCTGCAAAGCATCGATACCTGCTGCCACCATGTCGGGCAGCAGCGGCTCGACAAAGCCGCAGGAGTGCATAATCACCGGCAGTCCTAGGGAATGCGCGAAGTCGATGGTCTTCTTATGGGCAGGCATAATCAGCTGCCGGTACATCTCCGGTGACATAAAGGGCCGTCCCTTGAAACCCATATCTTCCCAATACCAGATACCGTCCGGCTGGCCCTCGGCTGCGAACAGTTCCTGCTGCAGCTGTAAGATCAGCCCGGAGTAGGTCTCCGCCATATCCAGAATCCAGTCCGGGTCCAGCGCCATGCCCAGCAGCAGATTCTGGTGGCCGCAGATGGGATGCATCAGCTCGAAGACGTTAACTCCGGCCCAGCAGAAGAAGCGGCCCTGCTCAGCCGCAAGGCGGCGGGCGTCGCGGTAGGCGGTGACATTCAGGCGTTTGTCGGCCTCGGCATTCAGGCGAGGCTTGGCCAGCTCCAGCCATTGAGCGCGTTCCCGGATGGAAAAATCGATATGCTCAGGGGTGGAATCGTGTTTTTTATGGCGGCGGAGGGTGGCGCCATTGCCGTCCAGCAGAGTCACGGTTTCTTCATCCTCACTGACGATACGATCCTGGGCCAGCGGGTCGAGTTTCATATTGAAGGGTCCGCAGAGGATGATATCCAGGCCGAAATGCTCTACTGCGTTGGCATCGGCCGGGAGCTTCCCCTGCTGCTGCCAATGGCGCAGAGTATATTGCCAGAATGATTCATAGACTCCGATGCGGTCTACGCATTGATGCCGGAGCTGGCGGCTGATGCGTTCACGGCTGGACAATTCGCTCATCGTGCACTCTCCTGGTCAGTCAGCGCTGGTCACTTGCCGATTGTAGTCGGCGCGGGCCTGAAAAAAAGCCTCGAGGTTTTCGTGGTTTACCTCGCGGGGCACATCGCAACCTGTAGACAGAATGAAGTTGGGCCAGGGCGCGGTCTTCTGCAGTAGCGCCATGGTCTCCTGGTACACCCGTGCCGGGCGGCCATTTTGCAGGCTGCCGACCGGATCGAGGTTGCCCAGCAACAAGCGATCAACCGGCATTTGGGGCAGGATATCCAGGATATCCACGGCGTTGCCGACATGCAGAGCATCAGCGCCGGTGGAGAGAAGTTCGGCGATTTGTTTGTCGGTCTTACCGCAGTTATGCAGGACCAGCAGGAATGCATCATCCCGCACTGCCGTAATCATCCTGTGCAGGTAATCTGCTGCGAATTCCCGGCACATCTCCGGGGAGATCAGTCCGGCGGCGGGTTCGGCGATGATTGCGCCTGCGCTGCCGCTTTGTTTGAGGGCCTGCAGGTACTGCTGGCAGAATTGGCTGGTCTTGTGCAGCAGCAGATGTGCCAGTGCCGGCTCTTCCAGGCAGAGCATCAGCATCTCCGTCATGCCTGCCAGGCGACAGGCCAAGGAGAATGGCCCGATCAAGCCAGCCAGTACCGGTCGGGGCAGCTCGGCCGCGCATTTTGCGGCGCAGTGCAGCACCTCAGCCGTTCTGCCGCTGCCGATTGCCGGCACCGCCAGCTTCTGGCAGTCGGCACTCTCCTGCAGCAATTTGCCAGATAAACTTGGTATTCCCGCCCCGGAATATTGCACGCTGCAGCCGAAGGCCTCCGCCTCCACCGTCAGGTCCATGAACGTCACCAGCAGATCGGCGGGATAGCGTTCTGCCAAAGCCGCGATGCACTTAAACTGCATTTCACCCTGCTGATACACCATATCAGGGTCAGCGCCGATGATAGCGATGCCCGGCGCACTGAGGATCGGCATGGCCAAACGCCGGGGCGAGCCGAGGACGTCAGCAAGCAGATCTTTTTTGCAGAATCGCATAATTACCTCTGCTGATAAAAGATTCCAGTGGCGGTGCTATGACTGCTTCTGGTCGCGTAAAACGTACCTGCAATACGGTAAGTTTCCGATAGGCGTTTACAAGTCAGGACGGGAATTTATTCTTCGTCCGGCAAGCTCCCGCCTGCTCTGAGGCGGCAAAATACATCCCGTTTGCATGTCCTGCGCAGTCCAGATATTCCCGTCATGGGCGGTATCTCTGCTGATGGCGTTAATTCCGTTGTCATTCAGATAGGCGAAGCACCCCGTTCACCGCTGATTTTCACGCTGTGAGCCGGCGTTCTTTACTGGCAGTAAGGGCCTCTTGCGGCCACTGCTGATCCCGGTAACGATCCTGGTTTTGCAACAGGTCATCTATGCGTTCCCGCAGAAGTGAGAAGGGGAAATGGTAGCTTTTCCCATACGGTTAGAAAGCCTGAACGGCATCAGTTTTGCCTTTTTGGGCTGAAAACAGCAGGGAGGTGGACCTGCGGCAATCTTTTCTGTCAGCTCGGTGCTGGCGGCTGGAGCACCGAGCTGCAGCTGCGCCATATTGGTCATCACGCCACCTTTTTCGGCATTCCTGGCAGCGGTTATTCCAAGTGGCCGGATTGAGATAATCGCCGGTGTCGGTGGCATGCAGTCAGATGGCAAGCAGGCGGAGGCTATCCAGCAGGAAGCTGGCTATGCCCCGCTCTGCCGCGTAGTCATTGACGCGCTTAATGACTTTGCGAACGGCTGTCGGGACATCTTCCAGCCAGAGATACTGGTTGGTGCTGAGAGAATGCCTGCCCATGCCGTTGATTTTATGGTCCAGCAAACTGGGCCGGGGCAGATAAGGTCCGGAAAGACGGTGGGGGAAGCTGTGGCGGGCAGATGACAATATGGGTCGGGACAATATATTATAGCGCTGAACGTATTTCTCGGCAGTAACTATCCAGCCATTTTCATGCAGGAGGGTATGGCAATGTCGAATTTGGTCCGAGTCAGTCTGTCGTTGGAGCACAAGCTGCTGGATGACCTGAGTTCTCTGGTCGCAGGGCACGGCTATGAGAACCGCTCGGAGTACATCCGGGATTTGATTCGGTCGCAAATGACCAAGCAGCGCTGGCAGAGCGGCGGCGAAGTGGTCGGCACGCTGACCTTGATTTACAACCATCACCAGCGCGGATTGACTGAACGACTGGTGGAAATCCAGCATGACTGCCAGGAGCAGATTCTGGCGTCCACCCATGTCCATTTGAGCCATCAGATCTGCGCGGAAATGATCATGCTCAGAGGGCAGGGCGCCGGGATTCAGAAACTGGCCAATGCCCTGCAGCAGCTCAAGGGTGTCTACCACGCCGAATTGGCCATCTGCAGCCCCGGTGATGAATTCCTGGGCGCCTGAGCGGCAGAGGTCATGCAGCCAGGCAGCAGGTGGTCAGGGCCGGTCCAGCGAGCCATCCTGGTACATCCCGCCGGGGAAAAGACAATTCTCTAGCTTGGCACCCGGCGAGTCGACAAAAGCCGCGTCGTGGCGGAATCCGCGACAGTTCTCTCCTTGCCGGACCCGCACGTTGCGCAGCGCCAGGTTGCGCTGATGCGCGATGTAGAGCGCGGTTGCGGGAGCGGCGCTGAGGCGTTTCTGCCAGATGGTCGCGGCGTCACGATAATCCAGTTCGGGATCGGCCTGGCAGTCCTGCAGGATGATATCCAGGTCGGAAAAAGTCAGTCCGCGCATCTTGCCGCAGGAATTGCCCACAATCAGGTTCCCGCCCCTGGCCCGGGCCTGGATATTGCGGAAATAGAGGTCCTGCACGGTTCTGGCCTCGGGGTCATGGACCTCACCCCGCCAGTTGGAGGTGATGTAAAGAGGGAATTTTGCGTCTATTGTGAAATTGCAGAAAGAGATATTCTCGATGCTGGTATAGCCTTGGGAAAACAGCGGACAGATACAGATGCCGCGGCTGGAATCACGCACTACGATGTCGGCAATCCGGCAGTCGCGGATTTCGCCCCGTCCGACTCCGACCCGGATGGCGCAGGTAGCGGTCTGGAACACGCAGTTACTGACGGTGATATCACGGCAGACGCGTGGCTTTTTCAGCGGCAGGACATTCCCGCGCAGGGTCAGGCAGTCATCGCCAGTGCTGATCAGGCAGTCGCTGACCACCACCCGCTGACAGCAGTCCAGGTCGATACCGTCATTGGTGGGGGTGCGCAGGTCACTGTGGATGTACAGTCCACGGATGCGCACATCTTCGCAGCCGTGATAGAAGCTATGCCAGTAGGTAGCATTGCGCAACTCCACCCCCTCGATGCTGAGATTGCGGCATTCACAGAAAAACAGCATCTGTCCGGGCCGCCAGCGCGGATAATCGAAATGCGACTGCCGGGCGGGATTGAGCTTCTCAGCACCGAATATTTCCTGGCGGTTACCGTCGATGCAGCCTGGGCCGCTGAGGCTGATATTCTCCTGCTCCACGGCCACCACCAGGTGTGCACCGCTGACGTGTTCGCTGGCAAAGACCCGGTTCTGGGGACAGAAGTCATCCGGATTGTAGTCGTCCGGATTGCTGCTGCCTAGGATCACCGCGCCGTTCTCGAGATGCAGCCCGCCGTTGCTGCGCAGGTATATTGTACCGGTGCGGTAGACCCCGGGAGGGAAATTCACCACCCCACCGGCGTTGATGGCATCTTGAATGGCTCGGGTGTCGAGGCTGACACCATCGCCGCGGGCACCAAAAGAGAGGACGTCGGGCATAATTACAGCTCCAGTTAAGAAATGCAGATTGACAACAAACGGGTGATTGCTGCGACAGACCTGGTTGTTCCGTGATCTGCGCTGGGATTTTCGTCGGTGAGGCAGTAGTTAATGGGCGCAATTTATTGATGAGCACCGGTCAGTTTTCTGACAGTCGTATGTAGTCCAGGCTTGAAATTGACCCATAACCGCTCTGGCGCTGGCAACGCCACGCCATGCAGGAGCACTTCCGGGGGCTTGCCAAACCCAAACCCAACCACAATGGCAAAGCTCTTTATCCAGCACCAATCTTCGCTCCTGAACCATTGCGAGTCAGTGGTAGCACTGCTGCCATCGTCCTCGAACATTTTGCCTCAGCGATGACACTGCTGCTATCGTCTTCAACCATTTTGCCTCAGCGATGACACTGCTGCTATCGTCTTCAACCATT
>JAAYYJ010000434.1 GCA_012515455.1 Oligosphaeraceae bacterium | reverse complement strand
GTCCTGCAGGATGCGCAGGCCGCGGTCCCATTCGCTGGAGATGCGGCGGCTGAGCAGCAGCGCCTCCTCCAGGGTATGATTCTCCAGGCATTCGCCGATGCAGTCGCCGCTGGGCGGATAATCTGGTTTCCAGGTCGGTCCCAGGGGCAGCAGTTCGATTTTCAGGTGCAGCGGCCAGATTGGTCCGAACTGCATTGGTCCGTAGTATTGCATGTCATTGGAGAGCGGGTAATTTTCGTAAGCGCGGGTGAAATGGCGCCACGCATTTGCCACGGTCTGGGCATGGCGTCCCCATTGTGGTCGGGCCAGGCGGAGCAGGAACGACTGTTCGTCATCGCGGAACTCCTCGTAGGCCAGCTGTCCCGCCGCGCGGTTCATAATACCGGGGTAGTTGCCGAAGTACCAGCATTGCATCACGCTGCTGCAGCCCTGCCGGCGCATGGCGGCGTATTTCTGGTACAGCAGTCCGGGTACGGAGACGAAGGGCACGGTGGCCACTTCGTGCGAACAGCCGACCTGGATTTTGGCGGAGAGACTGCCGTTGCGGCTGCTCACCCCGTCTGCGATGCGGCTGAAGGCCGGGCTGGGGCCGACATAGGAGAGCCAGTAATCACCGCCCAGGCGGGCCCGGGAGAGCTGTTTTTTGCAGGCCCCGGACTCGAAATTATATTGCAGGGTTACTCCTTCGGGGACGTTGCGGGCCAGTTCGAAGGTCCATTGTGCTCGTTCCGGGATGGGCTGGGGCTGATAGAGCCAGCTGATCAATTCGGCATGGGGATTGGCTTCCCGGATGCCATTCAGCATGGCGCCGAGCGCGTTGGCGTGGACCTGCCATTTGGGGATTTTGCCGCAGCGCGGGCAAACGATGTCGTGGTCGGCGGTTGCCGCTACGCTGCTCAGGCAGGTGGTGGGCCGTTCGCCGTGGCTGATATTGATCAGCCCGCCCAGGTTCGGGACCTGCCGGAAGATGTCACGGGTACTCTCATACAGGTACTGCTGGGCCTGGGGACTGGAAGGGCAGAAGCAGTGCGTGCCGGCATAACTGAGCGCACCTGCGAAGGCGGGATTGGCCAGCAGCAGCGGGTCTTCCTTCTCCAGGTGCCGCGGTTCGATGCTGAACAGCCAGATTTTGATGCCGTAGCGCCGGCACTGCTGCACGGTCCGGCGCAGTTTTTCCAGGCGCTGCGGGGCCAGCGGGTCGCGCGGGCTGAACGAGGTCTCGGCCAGTTCCCGGAAAGTGATGGTCAGCCACAGGCCGTTGATGCCCTCATGGGCCAGGCGGTTCAGGTATTCGTCGGGATAATAGTCCAAGTCATCAAGCAGCTCATCCCGGTTGAAGGGCGGACGCTTGATGGGACCGAAAAAACAGCGCGAGATGCGGTTTTTGAGCCAGGGGGTCCGCTCCCAGGTGCCGCAGGGGAGGGCGGGCAGGCACTGCTCCGCCGCCAGGTCTTCCAGGAAGAATATCCCGTGCCGGAGTCCCTCGCAGTCTGGCGCAGATAAGGTTATGCCTTCAGTTGTGACCTGCAGGCGGTAACTGCCAGGGACCGGCAGGGCTTCCTGCTGGAGCTGCAGCGGGATGGGGCCGGCGGCGGGCAGTCCGGTGGCCTGGAGGAAGCGCAAGCCGTCCTGGAATGCGGTGTTCAGCAGTTTTTCGGGGTCTGGGAAGCGGTTCAGCAGGGTCAGCCCCGGGCGCAGGTCCAGCAGCCTGGTCTGGTCTGGTGCGGCTTGGAAATCCCAGTGCAGGCGAATTGGTTCCGGCTGGTGCAGGTCTTTGAGGAATCCCCATTGTTCGCGTTCAGGTGGTGCCGGGATGGTGCTGAGATTCATATTTGGCCTTTACTCGTTCGGGGGCGGCTTGGGGCGGTCTCTGGTCCGGCTGCAGGTAAATAAAGATCCAGTGGGAGGCGGTGCATCAGACTGTGGCGTCAGAACTGATGCAGGAAGCGCAGGTCATTGTCATAGAGCAGCCGCAGGTCATTGATGGCATACTTGATCATGGCGATGCGTTCGATTCCCATCCCGAAGGCGTAGCCGGTGGTGTGTTCCGGGTCGTAACCGACATTGCGGAATACTTCCGGATTGACCATGCCGGCGCCGGCGATTTCCAGCCAGCCGGAGCCCTTGCAGACCCGGCAGCCTGTGCCGCCGCAGATGATGCAGGAGGCGTCGCATTCCACGCTCGGTTCGGTGAAGGGGAAGAAATGGGGGCGGAAGCGCACCTTGACATCCTTGCCGAACATTTCCTGGGCATACAGGGCCAGGGTGCCTTTCAGATCGGCCAGGGAGACATTGCGATCGACATACAGTCCTTCGATCTGGTGGAAGCTCATGCCGTGGGTGGCATCCGGGGTGTCGCGGCGATAGCAGCGGCCGGGGCAAACGATCCGTACCGGCGGTTTCTGCTTGAGCATGCAGCGGATTTGCACCGGCGAGGTCTGAGTGCGCAGGATCATGGTGTCGCCCTCCAGCCAGTGCTTCCGGTCCAAATCGAAATAGAAGGTGTCTTCTGGAGTGCGGGACGGGTGCTCCTGGGGGGAATTCAAGGCATCAAAGTTATGCCAGACGCTCTCCAGGTCCGGCCCGTCTGCGACCACGAAACCCATGCGCCGGAAGACTGCCACGGCCTCTTCCATAACCTGGGTGATGGGATGCTTATGCCCGAGCGGGCGGGCCCGGCCCGGCAGCGAGACGTCCAAGGCGCGCTGGCCGGCTCCGGCGGCCTGCAATTGCCCGGTTTTGCTCTCGAAGGCGTTCTGCAACTGCTGTTTGACTGCGTTGATGGTCTTGCCCACGACCGGTTTATCAGCGGCCGGGACTTGTCCCAGCTGGGCCATCAGGGCCGGCAGAGTACCCTTGCGGCCCATCACCCGGCCCTTCAGTTCTTCCAGTTCAGGCAGGGTTTGGACGTTGTCCAGGGCAGTCATGGCCTCGGCGAGCAGGCGGTGTAAATCTTGTTCCAGAGCAATCATGTTATTTCCTTGTGCAGTAATTATCCGGCGATTGTCTTAACATAGTTTTAGGTGCTGGATTTTCCACTGGCGGGGGCTTTTTTTGCTAAACTTATGGTAAAACTGCGAACTGATATTAATGTATAGGCCGGCCCGGACGCCGCGGTTTGGCAAGGGCAGAATCAGAGCAGGAGCAGTCAATGATCCCGAGCGACCATTTTGTGCGTTTCTACAATGAGGTGTTCAAATTTCTGGACGAGCGTGGCGGCCTGACCGAATACTATGAGGAGATTTCCCGGCATCAGGAGCGGCATTGCCTGGAGTTGTTCACCCGGCAGGGGCTGGCGGGGGTTTACGAGTACTACGTGAAAATCCGCAAGGAAGAGAACTGTGACCTGGAGATGGAGTTCCGGGACGGCGGGCTACGCTTGTATATGCGCAAATGCCCCAGCCTCAGCAAGGCTGTCGACAATGATGCCGGCGTGTGCCCGAAATATTGCGATCATTGTCCGGGGTGGACCATGCCCTTGTACCGCAAAGCCAAGATATACCAGATCTATGATATGAAGGACCGGGCGGTGCCGCAGTGTGAGGAGTGGCTTTTTACTGACCTGGCCTTGGCCCGGGCCAAGCTGCAGCAGTATTCTGACCGGAAGAATGTGCTCTGGAACTGGCAGGACTGAGCGGCTTGCGCCTCAGGTGCAGGCCAGTTCGAGCACTTGGCCGTGGGAGTTGGGCAGGGCGGCGCCTTTCAGCCTCCTCCGCCCGGGTGAGCGAGCTTGCACCCGATGGCACCGGGCAGCAATTATATCCTCTTACAGGGCCGGGACTGGCAGTAACGCCAGCGGCCGCAGAATCCTCTTAGACCTGCACGAATAGTATATACCGCCAGCCGCAAAGTCATAAAAAACGGCAGGCTGGCGAGGGTCGCTGGTATGTTTCAGCAATCAGGGAACAGTGCTTGCCAGTTGCGGGCTTGCTGGGCAGCCAGCAATTCCGGGGTGCAACCGCGCAGCTGGGCCAGAAAGGCGGTCGTCTCCGCGACATCCAGCGGGGTACTCAGGCGGCCGCGCTTGCTTTGCGGCGGCAGGTCCGGGCAGTCAGTTTCGAGCAGCAGCCGGTCCAGGGGCACATAGCACGCCAGGTCGTGCAGCCTGCGGGCTTCCGGGTAGGTCAGCGGTCCGCAGAAGGAGAGGAACAGCCCGTGGTCCAGGGCCAGTCTGGCGATTTCCCGGCTGGCATTGAAATGATGGCAGACCCCCGGCAGGGTGTCGAGGCGCAGTTCCCGGAGCAGGGCGAAGAAATCCGGCCAGGCTTTGCGGTTATGCAGGATTACGGGCAGGGCGAGCTGCCGGGCCAGCAGCAGCTGCCGGGTGAGGATTTCCCGCTGCAGACCGGCGTCCGCCCGTCCGTTCCAGAAATCCAGCCCGATTTCGCCGCAGGCGATGATTTTGCTGCCGTTAGCGCGTGCGGTTCTGATGCACTGTTCCAGTTCCGGCAGTGCATACTCGTGCCATTCGCGGCAAAAGAACGGGTGGCAGCCCAGCGCGCCGTAGATTCCGGGTTGTGTGGCCAGGCGGATGATATCCGGCCATTCTGAGATGTGCGCGGCATTGGCCAGCACTCCCTGCAGGTTGTTCTGGCATTCTTTCAGGATGCTGTCGCGTTGAACCTGCAGGCGGGTGTCGGCCAGGTGGGCATGGATATCATACAGCCCGGGCAGAAAAGTCATGCTGTGTTTTATTCCACGGTGAAGGTTTTTTCTGCTTTCAAGCCGGTATTGACGTTGGTGAGCTGCACGGTCCAGGTGCCCGGTTCGGCATTCCAGGCAATCTGTCCGCTGAAACTGCCGCGATTGTCGCGGCTGCGCAAATTCCGGCTGAACAGCCGCACTGGTTTGGCCTTGGGATCGAGCAGCTCCAGGTGGAAGACCAGCGGACCACTGCCCTGATTGAGGACATATTCGCCCGACAGCACGGCGCCGCGCGGCAGCGAGGCCGGCAATTCCAGCTGCAGGTCGGAGGCCTGACTGGGCATAATGCTGTAGAGCTGGCTCCAGCCGTCCACTACTTTGCAGGTGAAAGAATTGCCCTGGCCGATATATTTGCCTTCCCGCACCGAGTAGATGTACCCGGAACAGGGCAGCTCCACTTTGACTTCGGTAAATTTGGCAAAGTTGAATTCTGTCCCCTGGTAACTGGTCTGGAGCAGTCCGAAGACGAAGTTGGGGCCGTCCTGGCGCAGGATAGTCATGCAGGGGTAGAGCTCGCCGGAGAGGGTGGTGATGCGGCACAGCGGGGTCACGCCGCATTCCTGCAGCAGGTTGCTGAAGATGTGGCGCAGGTCCCGGCAGAATTGTTCGGCGCCGGAGGCCACCATGGCGGTCTCTCCGCCCCCGCCGAGGTTGATGTTCTGGTATCCGCCCAGCATCAGATTGGCCAGGATGGCCCGCCCAGAGCCCAGTTTCTTTTCGCTGAACACCGGCACTTCGGCTTCCGCCAGGCGGAATTTTCCCGTGTTGCCGTTGATGGTCAGTTCCCGGGCCAGCGGAGCGATGGCTGCACTGTTGCTGGGGAAGAGCTGTTTCAGGACCGGATTTTCACCCCGGGTGCCGTGCTGATTGAAGCGTCCCGGCGCGAAGTCGGCCAGCAGTGTCCCGCCGCGTTCCACGAATTGCAGCAGGGCGGTGCTTTCCTGGTCGGAGAGAGAGAGCACTGCAGGGAGGATCAGGACCTTGTAGTTAGCTGGTACGCCGTTTTGGGCCAGGTCGTTGTAGGCCAGGAAGCGGAAGGGTATCTTGAGGTCGCTGAGCAATGCGTTCCAGCTGTTCTGGGTCTGCTGCCATTCATTGGCGCCGATGGTCCCCACTGCGGCAAAGAACGACGCGTGCGAGTACAGTATTGCGACTTCGGGCGATTCTTTGGCCGAGAGCACCAGTTTGCCGGCACCGCGCTTGATCTCCTGCAAGGTCTCGGAGTAGACGCGCAGGCTTTCGCTCGGGGTCAGGTCGCCCAGCATGGCGCTGCCATGCCAGTTGGGAATCAGCCCGGCGCCCCGGAACAGGTTGTCCCAGAGGGTAGTGTGGTTGTACTGCTCATAGCGGATCTGGGCGGGGGTGTAGCCGCCGCTCCACTGACCGCCTTTGAATCCCGGCGGTGAGAAGCTGTGCACCAGGGTGCGCTGGATGCCGCTGTAGTAGGCCAGGAAATCGAAATGCGGCATCATCTGCACCCAGTCATAGCCGTAGCCGGGGTTCTGGGTGCCGGAGAGGCCGGCCTTGGTGCCTGGGGTGGCTTCTTTAAGGGCGTTGATTACGCTGCCGCACCATTTATGGGCGAAAGTCCAGGACATGAACATCTTGTGATCCAGCCAGCGTCCCATGCGGTTCTGGTCGGGCAGTTCTTTGAACTGGACCGGGATTACGGCTTCCCAGTCGGGGAACTGGCAGCCCCATTCCTGGTTGAGAGCCTGCAGCGAGGGGTAGATCACCTGCAGATGCTCGCGGAAGGCTTTGAGGCAATGCGGCGAATAGCAGACTGACTGCCCCAAGGCGGCTTCGTCCTGCAGGAAATGATGCTTGACATCATAGTAGCGGTAATTCTGCTCCTGTGCGGTCTGCAGAATTATTTCCTTGGCGGTACGCTGCAGTTCCGGGTCGGAGAAGCAAGGTTTCCGGACTGGGTCGGTGACCGGGTCGCCTTCGTATTCCACCTCGGAGCGCCCGAAGACTCCGCCGCTGCCGATTGGCCCCGGAGCCAGGTCGAGATTGCGCAGATTGCGGAAGAGACCCGACCGGATGTTTTTCTGGCGGAAGCCGCTGGAGATCATATCGAAGCCGAGGTCGCGCAGAATTTCGCTCATCTGCGGCCGTCCGATCCACATATATCCATGGACGTCGGTGATATCCAAAGCCGGTCCGGGCAGTGAGATTTCCTCCCAGCGGCGGGCCAGCAGGCGGCCGTCTTTTTTCAGGTTCAGGGCAATTCGGCACAAGGTGGTGTATGGTCCGGGCAGATTGATCGAGAACTCATTGACTGCGGCTGCGCTCCTGCTGTCGCGGGCGGTCTCGCGGAAATCCGTATCTTCGAAGCTGCATTCCAGGGTGCATCCATCCGGCGGCGGGGTGATTTTGACCCTGAAATTGATTGGTTTGCCGCGTTCGAAGATGCGCTCGGGGACGGCGAATTCGGCGGGTTCGATCTGGTATGCGGCGGTGGTGTCAAAACGGAACGCGCCCGCATCCAGGATTTTCTGGTCCGGGTTGAGCAGCTGATAGTGCAGGATATGGGTTCCGGCAGGCAAGGGCGGCAGGTCGAGGTTCAGGGTGTTGTTCCCGGCCGCGAGCTGGCAGGCTTGGCGGCTGACACCGTCCTGTTCGCGGTGCATTCCCCGGAAGTCGAGGATCAGGGTGGCGCTGGCAGCGGCTGTGGCCTGGACCTGCAGCTGCAGCTGCTCTCCGGCGAGGTTGATACTGCTGACGCTGGCGGCCGGGGTGATCCCGGCCAGCGCGCGCAAGGTGCGGCAGATGGCCAGATGAGTGTATTCCCAGAAGGGGAAATCGCGTCCGTAGTAGGAGTAGCTGGTCAGGCGGCTCATCTCCACCGGCACGGCTGGGTTGCCGCGGTGGGAATTCTGGTTCAGGATGGCGCAGCGGGAATTGCCGCGCTGGCGGAATTCCAGGAAGCCCGTCAGGGCCCGCCGGGAGACTTTGGACAATTCTGGTACGGCCAGTACTCCGGGCGGCAGCGGGACGGGAGTCCCGGTCAGTGCTTCGGGGACGCTGCTGCAGTCCAGGAACAGGAAGAGGGCACCGGCATCCTGCATGCCCTGCAGGATGGTCACGAACTCCGGCTGGACCTGGTTGCTGAAATTGAGGCCCTGGACCAGAACCAGCTTCGGAGTCCCGGTGAGCTGGCGCAGGCGCTCCAGGACGTATTCTTCCAGTACCGGCGCCATGGTTGAACCGTTGACTCCGAAAACGCCGCTGCTGTTGATGCTCTCGATTTTGCGCAGCAGGGGGATGAATTTGTAGGTCAGGTCCATGCGCTGGCTGAGTTCCACTATAGTGCGGCGGGTGGTGTCTTCGGGTGAGCCGTTGATAGCGCTGAGATACAGCAGTTCCGGCAAGGCATCAGCGGCGGGGGTGAACCATTTCTCGTGGGCGGTGACCGCCTGGTGCGAAATCGTCTCCAGCAGTTCCAGGGGTTTGTAGAAGCCCAGCAGCAGCTGCCGGCGCAGGAATTCCAGCCGGGAGACTGGCTGGGCCGGGATGTCTTCGGGAACGATTGACACATTGTCCACCAGCATGATCTGCCCGGGGCGGTAGGTGCGGAAATAGAGGCTGGCGCTGACGGCGTTGTCAGGGGCCAGGAAGGTCGCGCTGATTTCGCTCCAGCGGTAACTCTCCCGGGTGATTTTCAGGCGGATGCTGCGGTCCCGGATCTGTTGTCCCTGGGCATCCTTGAAGATGATGGAGACGTTGGTCGAGTCGGGCAGCGGGTTGTCGACCTGGACCCAGGCGCTGGCGGTGTAGCTGCGTCCGGGCTCGAGGATGAATTCGCAATCGAAAGTGGAGCGTGATTCCGGGCTGCTCATTTCGATGCGCAGGCAGCGGGAATTGTCGCGGCCGCCGGCGGGTTCCCAGAAGAAGGCCGGGTTCTTTTGGGCGTAGACCTGTTGCCGGAAGAACCCGTCCGGGAAATTCGCGTTCTGGGCCGGCAGTTCGAAGTTGCCATTGTAGAGCAGATTAGGTCCGGCGGCGAATTGTTCCTGGTCGAAGGAGACTGGGCATTTTTCGTCCAGGCTGATGCGGAACGAGAAATCCAGATAGGCCAGGACCCGGTTGCGGCGGCGGGTGTCCAGGGCGTAGCCGTCCTGCAGTTTGGAGTTCAGCAATCCTTCGGGATTAAAGCCGGGGACCTTGACCAGGACCTGCACTTCGCCATTGTCGAGCCGGCGGGCGGAGAAGGGCAGCAGGCGGTCCGGCAAGGGGTGTCCGTTGGCGGTTTCGCGCACGCAGATCAACCCGGGGTCGGTGCCGGCCGGGAAGCGTACTGCGCGGAGGGAGGGATGGCACTGGCGTTTGACGCTGACATCGACAAAGCTGGAGGAAACGCTGTCGGTGGCGTATTTGGGCAGCACGCTTTTGCCCTCGGGCAGGCTGCCGCTGTGGATCAGCGGGTACAGGGCCGGCTTGCCGACCTGGTCTTGGACCTGCAGTTCCGGTCGGGAGGCATTGCTGAGCAGGGTGTTGATGTCGTCAGTGAACTGCATTTCGACCGTGTAGCTGCTGCTGCCTCCGGGTGCGAGCTGGACTTCGCGGGTGAACCACTCCTGGGTGAACACATCTTTGCCGAACCACTGGAAGAAGGCGGAGAGTATTTGCGGGGGGAGGGTGATCAGGGCCCCCTTGCCGTCCTTGCCGGCGAAAGCCATCCAGGAGAAAGCGGGGTTCAGTGCCCATTCGTTGCGGGTGGCGGTGCCGGGATAGGCAATCTCGTAGCGTCCCTCCTGGCGGTGCTGATAGAAGTTATTGGGCATGCCGATGTCGTCCATGCGGCGGAAGAAATTGCGGTTGGTGATGCCGGCGGAGCGTTCCTGTTGGGAGAGATTGGTGAGAGTATAGGTTATTTTGCAGGTATTGCCGTTGGCGGGGAACTGATATGTCTTGTGCAGGCGGATGAAGTTCAGCATGGCGACGCCGCAGACGGTGAAAGTCACCTCAGCACCTTTGGCATCGCTGCGCCAGCTCTCCACCTCGTAGCGCAGTTTGCCGAAATCTTCCATGGTCTCCTTTTGCTCTGTGGAGAAGTACAGCCGATCATAAAATGAGCCGTTGCTGCTTAGCGGCTGAGTGTAGGTCACCCCGTCGTATTCCAAGGCCATGAGCTTCCCGCCGATGGGAGACAGCTCGACCTTGAATTTTCCGGCTGTCAGCGGGAAGCTCTCGGCGCCCAGCAAGGGGAAGGCCAGGAACAGAGCCAGATACAGACAAAGAGCAGGCTGGTGGTGCATTTGTTTCTCCTGAAGAGGGGCCAAGAACGGTTGGCGGGATGGGATGGTTGGAGTTGCCGGGCAATAAAAGAACGATCTTTTTTTTGATTTGCTCTGCCAGGACCAGGTCCCGGAAACGGGGCGGGCAGGACGAGGCAGAGACGCAGCGCTTGAGCATCTGCCCGGGTGG
>JAAYYJ010000433.1 GCA_012515455.1 Oligosphaeraceae bacterium | reverse complement strand
CAGCGTGAATGTGCTTCTTTTCTTCATTTCCTTAGAACTCCTTTTTTTTACTTAATGGTGGACTTTTGAACCGCAAAAATCCCATAAAGCAATCTGATTTTCCCCGCTCAGTACGGGGGTCACAGTTTAATTATACGACTGTTTCCGCGCTTTCTCAAGTCGCGCTGTAATTTTTTTTGCTTTTTTTATTTTTTTCCCTTCTTGTCCTGGAAAGGCTGGCATATTCATCCCTGATGATCTTGTGCCGCATCGGCCCAGATGAAGGCCGGGATTCCCGGTTGGTGGCCGCCAACCGCATTTTTTGTCTTGACTGCCTGCCCGCGCCGGGCGAATCGCCTTGCCCCTGCCGGGAATTGTATTCCTGGCCGCAATCAATATATTATAAGTTTCAACCACATTGTCATCTATTTCTCAGATATGCTCTGGCGCCGGAAATTTCAATCTTGGCTGAGCTCTGGCGGTCTGCCCGCGGGGTCTTTTCGGGCTGATTTGTCTCAGCCCTCGTTGCTGCCGGCGGCTTTGACTTGGGTCAGTGCACAACGTGGCGGGACACTCCTGGTGGTTACCGCCGACAGTTCGCAAGCTGACGCGTTGATCTGCGCGGTTGCGCCGTTGCGCTCATTGCAGGCTGATACCCGCGCTTTGCTACAGATTCCCGAGGTCTCGGACAACCGCCGGCAGTGGTATCCTGAGAATGAGTCCAGCCGCTGTGCCGCTCTGGCGCTGGCCAGCTCGGAGCAGCCGGCGGTGTTTGTCGCGCCAGCAGCGGTACTGCTGGACCGGACCCTGTCGAGACCGAATTTCCAGCGTCGCAGCCTGGAATTGCGCTGCGGAATGCAAATCTCGCCCGCAACCTTGGCGGAACAGCTGGTGGAGTTGGACTACGACCACGAGTACGAAGTCAGCCGGCCGGGAGAATTCGCCCGGCGGGGCGGCATCTTCGACCTCTATTCGCCACTCTATGAAGCGCCGGTCAGGATGGAATTCTGGGGTGATGAAATCGACAGCATGCATTTTTTTTCGCCCTCGACCCAGCGTTCCGGCGCGGCCGTCACAGAATTGCGGGTGATTCCCCGCGGCGGGGCGGTGATTCAGGAGCAGCCTGGGCAGAGCTCGCGACTGTGGGAGTATTTCTCCGACCAGGTGGTGCTGGTCTTGTGCGATGAGGAGGGCATCTGCGCCCATCTGCAGGAGTTCGCCGGCCCGGAGGCCCTCGCCGACTGGCAGCAGTGCCGGCGGCATTTCCGCCAGCGTGTCCACCTGGACTGCAATCGCCTCGGGGCAGCGGGGGGCGCGGCGGGGGAAGAGGAGGAGTTGCCTGCGGCCGCGGTGCCGGTGGTGGCCCTGGACGAGTTGCTGGCCAACCCGCTGCCGGAACTAAGTGGCGAGGGCGGGCTCTGGCATTGGCAGCAGCTGCGTGATAACCTGCTGCGCTGGCACGCGGCCGGATATCAGCTGGTGGCCTGCTGCTGCGGCCAGGGCGAGGGCGAGCGCCTCAGGGAACTCCTGCAGGAGGACGAGCTGACCAAGGCGCTGCCGCTGAGCATTGAGCCCTTGGAGCTGAGCGTGGGGCTGTTGTTTCCCCAGGAGCAGCTGGTGCTGCTTAGCGACAAGGAGATTTTTGGCCGGCAGCCGGTGCAGCGGCGCTATAAGCACCTCGATTATCAGTACGAGAATGCGGTGCTTGACAGCGCTGACCTGGAGCCCGGGGTGCTGGCGGTGCATGTCAATCATGGCATCTGCCGCTATCTCGGCCTGAAGCTGGTGCAGTCCGGCAGTGAGAGCTATGAGGTCATTGAGCTGGAGTTCGCGGATGAAGTGCGTCTGCAGGTGCCCCTGGAGCAGTCGCATCTGCTCAGCCGCTATGTCGGCGGCAGCAAAAATGCTCCGGTTCTGAGTTCCTTGCACGGCAGCCTCTGGAAACGTCGCAAGGAGGAGGCCGGCGCGGCGGCCTGGGACCTGGCCGCCGAGCTGCTGCGGCTGGAGGCATTGCGCCAAAGCGCCCAGGGGTCGCAGTTCAAGGCCATCCCGGAATGGGAGAGGTCCTTCGCCAGTTCGTTTCCCTACCGCGAGACTCCTGATCAGGCTGCGGCCATCGAGGCGGTGCTGGCGGATATGGCCGACAGCAAGCCTATGGACCGCCTGCTGTGCGGCGATGTCGGCTACGGCAAGACTGAGGT
>JAAYYJ010000432.1 GCA_012515455.1 Oligosphaeraceae bacterium | reverse complement strand
CTCTGGTCAGATACGCTGGAAGTGGCCGGCTAGCAGCCCAAAAAGCTGAGTCAGACCAGTTCCTACTCCCCCCCCACCCGCCGCCGTCCGGCAAGACCGGGTGTCAGCACCGGGCTTGTTACTGTCACAGGTTAATCATTATGTCATACACCAGGATTGATTACATGCCGCAGTTTTTCTCCCCCAGAATTTTTTCCCTCTTCCTGTTGTGTGTGCTGCTGCTGAGCGGCTGCCGCAAAAAAACCGCGACCAGCATCCAGGACGCCTACACCGTGGTCCGGGGCAATCTTGACATCACTGTGCTGGAGAGTGGCACTCTTGACACCGTAGTCTCCAACGATATAATCCAGAATATCCGTCAGACGGCCAAGATATTGGAGATTGTCGAAGAGGGCACCATCATCACTGCTGAAGATGTACAAAACGGTCGGGTTCTGGTGCGCTTTGAGACCAAGGAGTTGGAAGACCAGCTGTATGAGCGGAGCACCGCGTTTGAGAATGCCCAGGCGTCCTTTACTCAGGCGGAGGAAAACCTGACCATTCAGGTCAGCGACAACGAGAGCTCCATCCGCAGCGCCGAGCTGGCGGTACTCTATGCCGAGAACGATTTCAAGAAGCTGGTTGGCGATGTGATGGCTGCAGCATTAGTCCAATCCGACAAGCCTGAAGATGTGGCATCATTGCTGTCTGATCCGACCCTGGGCGGGCAGGCCAAGCAGGACCTGACCACCCTGCGCAGCGACATCGAGCTGGCAAATATCCGCCTGAACCGCTCGCTGCAGAAGCTGGAATATACCAAGAAGCTCTTCGACAAGCAGTTTGTCAGCAAGAACGAACTGGAGACCGACGAGCTGGAAGTCGAAACGCAAAAAAAGACCCTGATCACCGCTCAGGGGAAGCTCGATATCTTCTGCCGCTATGATTTCATCACCAATTTCCATAAGACCTGGGCTACAGTCATTGACTCCAAAGAGAAACTGATCCGGGCCAAAGCCGTGGCCCGCTCCCGCCTGGTTTCGGCCGAGGCGCAGCTGCGGTCCCAGAAGCAGTCTCTGTCACGGGCCCAGATCCGCTTGGATGAAGCCAAGGAGGCACTGGCCAACTGCATCATCAATGCCACCGCGCCGGGAATGGTGGTCTACGAGACCCCACCGCGTTGGATGAATACCGGGCCCATCCGTGCCGGAGTGGAAATTCGCCACAAGCAGACCATCATTAAGCTGCCGGATTTAAATCAGATGGCAGTACAGGTTAACATCCATGAGTCGCAGGTCGATCTGATCGCCCTGGGAATGCCTGCGGTAATCACCGTCGATGCCATGCCTAATAAATCTTTTACCGGCAAGGTCAGCAAGAAGGCACTTCTGCCCAGTTCCCAAAACCGCTGGCTGGCACCTGATGTGAAGGTCTATGAAACTATGATTACTTTCGACCAGCCAGAGCCGAATCTGCGTCCCGGCATGAATGCCACGGTCGAAGTCTTCGCCGAAAAACTCACCGACGTGGTTTTTATCCCCAGTCAGTCGGTCCGGACTGATGCCAAGGGGAAGCATTTCTGCTTTTCCGTGGATGGCCAGCAGATACCAATTCAAACCGGCAAGCGCAACCAGTCTTTCGTGGTGGTCCTCAGCGGTGTTGAGCCCGGAGACCGGATTCTGATGGCACCGCCGGAGCTGCCGGACAATAACGGCCAGGAAGAACAGACCGAAGACGAAGACGAAGAGCTGGAAAAGGCGCTGCCCCAGGCCAACGGCGACGAGGAACGGGCCCGCAAGGCGGCCGCGGATGAGCAGGCCAAGGAACAGGCCCGGGCCAAAGAGGCCGCCGATGCCACGGCAGAACAGGCCCCCCGGGCCAATGAGGCCGCCGCCGCTGGCAGCGACTCCAATTCCGCCACCAGCACCAGCACCAACACCACCACCGGACAGTAGAAGCAACGCCCCCCCGCCGGGAAAACCACCCAGCAGCGTTGCGGCAGTCCCCCCCCCGCAGCGTGAACCGGCAGCAATGGCATCAATGATGGCAGGAATTATAGACCAAAAATATGTGATCCGGATTGAAAATCTGATTAAGGATTTTCAAATGGGTGATACCACGGTCCAGGCCTTGAAAGGCATCTCCTTTAATTTGGAGCGTGGCGATTACATGTCTATTATGGGCACCTCCGGCTCCGGCAAATCAACCTTGCTGAATATCCTCGGTTGCTTGGATGTGCCCAGCGGCGGAGAATATTTCCTGGACGGGATCAATGTCGCACACATGAATGACGGACAGCTCAGCGCTATGCGCCGGAAAAAATTCGGCTTCATTTTTCAGTCCTTCAATTTGATCAGCCAGCTGACTGTGCTGGAGAATATCGAGGTGCCGTTGTTCTATCAAGGCTGGACCGAGAAGATGAGCCGCGAACGTTCCTTGTTCCTGGCCAATCAGGTCGGGCTGGGGCATCGCCTGCATCACCGTCCGACCGAGCTGTCCGGCGGGCAGCGCCAGCGGGTCGCCATTGCCCGCGCCCTGGCCAATGAACCGGCCTTGATTTTTGCCGACGAGCCGACCGGCAATCTGGATTCCCGCACTGGCCATGAGATCATGCAGATTCTAGATGACCTGGCGGCTCAAGGGCGATCAATCATCCTGGTCACCCACGAGCGTTCCATTGCTGAACACGCCAAGCGTATTGTCCAACTCGCCGATGGTTTGATTGCCAGCGACGAAAGAATTTAGCCTGGCGGGCAAATTCTTGCCCTCAAGGGCTTCTGATATCATTATGAAACATTACTTCTACAAAATGAAGCGCGTGGGGAAGCTGGGCGCCCGCAGTCTGATTGAGCACAAACTGCGCAGTTTCCTGACTGCTCTGGGGATCATTTTCGGGGTCAGCAGCGTGATTGCCATGCTGGCCATCGGCGAAGGGGCCAGCTTCGAGGCCCGGGAGCAGATCCGCAGCATGGGCAGCACCAATATCATCATCCGCTCCCGCAAACCCGAGGACGACGGTGATTCGAGCAAAGTGCAGCGTCTCAGCATCTACGGACTGACTTACAAAGATGTGATGCGGATCCGGACCCTGTATCCTGATGTGCAAATCCATATTCCGGCCCGGGAAATCTCCACCCGCCTGCGCTATGGTGATAAGCGCCTGCCGGGCAAAGTAATCGGTACTGTGCCCTGGTTCCTGTCCAAATCGCCGCTCCGGATGGGGCACGGCCGCTTTATCGATGCGCATGATGTGGACAGCGTCAGCAACGCCGTGGTGCTCACCGAGGCAACGGCCCGGGCCCTGATGCCGCTCGAATATCCGCTCGGACAGAATATTTACCTGGGGGGCATGTCGTTCAAGGTGGTCGGAGTGGTCAGCGGTTCAGAGAATGTCTCAGGAGACAAAGGCAAGAAAGCCGGCAAGGACGTCTACGAGGTCTACATTTCCATCAGTTCCGCCCGGCAGCGTTTCGGCGAGACGATCGTGAAACAGGAGACCGGTTCGATGACCATGGAACGGGTAGAACTGCACCAGCTGACCCTCACCGCACCCAGCGACGAGGCCGTGGTGCCGCTGGCTAACTCGGTGCGCAACACCCTGCAGCATTATCGCAAGGAACCGGATTTCGAAATCACGGTCCCGCTGGAGCTGCTGAAGCAGGCTGAGCAGACCAAGCGCATCTTCAATATCGTGCTGGGCAGCATCGCCGCCATCAGCCTGCTGGTTGGCGGCATCGGCATTATGAATATCATGCTGGCCAGTGTGACTGAGCGCACCCTGGAAATCGGCATCCGCCGGGCTCTGGGGGCCACTCGCGGGGATATCGTGCTGCAGTTCCTGACCGAGGCCTCGCTGCTGTCCATCGCAGGCGGGATAATCGGTGTCGGGCTGGGAATCTCGGTCCCGCTGCTGGTTACGCATTTCGCCGGACTGACTACCATTGTGCAGATGGATTCACTTATTCTGGCTTTCTCCATCTCCATGGTCACCGGAGTGGTCTTCGGGCTCTATCCTGCCACCCGCGCCGCCGCACTCTCCCCTATCGAGGCGCTGCGACACGAGTAGAACCCGCATCCAGACCATAAATTTGCTATTGGCACCATCCTGCAGATTGTACCGCTGCCCCGGATTTGCAGAGAGGCATGAAGATTACTGGAGGACGGATTTGCGCAAGGACATCGGCGCGTCCGAATTTTGCGACAGCCTCTCTGGGTGCTTGGCAGTTCTGGAACCAGGCCTTCGCGGGCGCCCATAATTAATTTTCGATGCGTACTCGCAGGGTATTACTCCATCTGCCCCGGAAGCTCCCCCCTCTCGCGCGCACGTCCTTAGCGGGAGGGAGGTCCCCCAATTGGTGGGGTGGGCCCCACCAGTAGAATCAAGGACACGGGGATAATTTCAGCGTTCGGGGACATTTGTCAAGACACTTTTCGGCATTTGCATACAAATACCTTGTTCCCGGATAACTGTTTCCCGGCCAAGGCTAAAGAATCCCATCCGCGGGAGCCGTGGTGATGGGAGGGAACCTGTATTGCGGCTGGGAAGACTCCATAGCCTGCAGGGGACAACCTCAGTCCGGCCGATCCCTGCCCCATACGGAGCCCTTCGCCAGTCATCAGCCTCTTCGGCGCAAGCGGAGGACCGCCTGCCTGGCGTCGTGGAGGGAGTCCGGCCGATCCCTGCCCCATACGGAGCCCTTCGCCAGTCATCAGCCTCATCGGCGCAAGCGGCGGACCGCCTGCCTGGCGTGGACGGAGTCCGGCCGGGGCTGGCAGAAAACGAAGCCTCTG
>JAAYYJ010000431.1 GCA_012515455.1 Oligosphaeraceae bacterium | reverse complement strand
TGCCCGAGAATCTGTCCCAGCTGCGGCAGGTGCAAAATTTCTGGCCGAAGATGATTAAAAGCTACGGCAATGATGTCTTGCAGGCCATCCGTCGAGGCCTCAGCATTCCCCGGGAACAATGCCCGACCCAGGCAGTGATGAAAATGCCGGTCGCGGTGCACAAGGAACGGGTGGCCCGGCTGCAGCATTACGTGCAGAAACGCTGTGAGCTGCGCCAGATCGACCCCACTCTGGTTGCTTCCCGCCGGGAAGTCTCCGCCCTGGTCCTGGCGGCTGATGCCCGGCAGTGGCCGATAGACAGTGCGCTGCTGCATGGCTGGCGGGCGGAGCTGCTCGGAGAAGGATTGCAGAATCTGGTGCGCAGTAATTTTACCCCCTGATGCTTAGTATATTTGAGGTGCTGATGGAAGTGCATACCCCTCCGGCGCTGACCGCTCCGGCTGGAATCAGGCAATGGCTGAAAGCCCACCCTGACACAGCTTGGAAAATCCTCTTCGCGGTGGCGGTGCTGCTGGTTTTCGGGCGCTGCCTCCTGGCCCAGGACCGGCTTTCCGATGACGTGCTCTATATTGGACGCGGGGAACTGCTGCGCTTGAGCTGGACCAATATCTGCCACTGGTGGCAGACCCCGATCCTGGGACTGCGCAGTCCACTGCTGATGTATTCATATATGCTGGACCGGCTGCTGTGGGGCGAAAAACTGTTTTTTCACGGCTGCCATCTGCAGAATCTCATCTGGCACTTCCTCTGTTGCGCGGCCCTTTATCGCCTGGCCCGGATGCTGACCTGGCGCTGCGCTGACGGCAGCCGCTTGCGCCTGCCGCGGATTTACGCCGGCCTGATGGTCCTGGTCTGGGCCCTGCATCCGCAACGGGTCGAATCTGTGGTCTGGGTGGCGGAGCGCAAAGACGGCTTGAGTACATTCCTGGGGGTATGGGCCTTGATTCTCTTTGTCCGGGCCAGCCGCCGGGAGAGAATCAGCTGGGGAGCCGCGGTGCTACTGCTGCTGTCGCTGTTGGTGAAGCCGATGTTCGCGACTCTGCCCGCACTGGCCGCGCTGTTTCTGCTCTTCGAACGCCGGAAGATCCAATGGCGCTCTTGGATAAAACTGCTACTGCCGATGAGCCTGCTGATCCTGGGGTATGTCGCTTATCCCCAGTCGTCCGGCCTGGCTCTGCATAACGAAATGCTGAAGAACCTCTCCGGCCTGCAGCTTTGGCCGCGCCTGCAAATCAGCCTAAGCAACTACGGATTATATTTCTGCAAGACCTTTATTCCCTTGAATCTGGCTCCGCTGTACCCGCACTACAATCCGGAACTGGATTCCCATCTGCCGGTCATCATCCTGACGGGGCTGTTCGCGCTGGTGCTGGGGTTGAGCTGCCGGCGCGAGTACCGCCAGACGCTGCTGTTCGGGGTCCTGCCCGGGCTGCTGGCCTTCCTGGTGGCGCAGCTACCCGTCGTAGGCTTGCTGGTATCGGTGGGAAATACTGATTTTGCCGACCGCTACAGCTATTTCCCCTCCATGTTCCTGCTGCTGCTCAGCGCCTTCCTGCTCTG
>JAAYYJ010000430.1 GCA_012515455.1 Oligosphaeraceae bacterium | reverse complement strand
ATCGACAAGATGCCGCGTTTGTTGTGCTTCAGCCTGGGGGAGAACTCATCCGCAAAACGGTATCCCGGACCGCCGGTGCCGGGTATGCCAGTCGCACCGCGCTTGGAATTCGGGCAGCCGGCCTGAGCCATGAAGCCATTGATGATGCGATGGAAAGACATGCCTTGGTAAAAGCCCTGTTCCGCCAGACTGACCATATTCGCCACCGTGTTCGGGACTTCATCCTCAAACAGCTCAACTATGATATCACCCTTGCTGGTGGCAATGCGAATAACCGGATTCTTTGCTTTGTCAACTGTCTGACCATTCATTTCAATAATTTCCTTTTTGTTGAATTGGAACAACTTACCATCCTGATTTACAGTTACTACATCATCTTTGACCACAACCTGCCCTTGATATATTCTGCCATTGAGCAATTTGACCGAATCAGCGGCCAGGGCAACACCACAACAGAGGACCGCGAGTAATAGAATGGAGAAAAAAGATTTCATCAAAACTGCTCCCGCTAAACGAAGGTGATAAATATTTGCGCCCGCGTTGGTGGCGCCATCCCACTCCGGATTGCGCATCTGGAGCAGTAAAAAAAGTAATTTAGCCTGCCAAGGGGGTTTTGACAAGAACGTTCTAGAGCTTGATGCGGTTTTTCGCATGCATTTTTTGGGCCCAGTACAGGCAAGGTGTATCCAGCATAGCGGTCAGGGCCTTGATGGCATAAGTTGTCCAGGCTATGGACCAGAATACCGACCAGGGAAAAACGCCCGCGAAAGCGATGGTGGTGAAGATCAAGGTATCGATCAGCTGACTGGCTAGGGTTGAAGCATTATTGCGCAGCCACAGCCATTTGGTTTCAGGATGGAGGCGTTTCCAGAAATGGTAACTGGCAATATCATGAAACTGACTGACCAGGAACGCAATCAGTGATCCCAGCACCACCCTGGGCATATAGGAGAAAATCTGCTTCAGGCTGGACTGGGCGAAATCGTTTTCCGCGGGCTCGAAAGCCACCGCCAGGCTCATAATCAGCAACATGATCACTAGGCTGAAAAAGCCGATCCAGACTGCGAGCTTGGCTTCTTCCCGGCTATGGTTTTCCGAGAGAATGTCGGTGGCCAGGAAGATGCTGCCGTAGGCGATATTGCCCAAGGTTGCCGTAACTCCGAACAATTCCACGATTTTGATGACCTGGATATTGGCCAGGATGGTGGCGATGGGGATCCAGACATACATCCCCTGCTTGCCCAGGCAGCGGTACAACAGCAGCACGGCGCCAAAATTGACCACCAGCATTATGCACCAGAGTAATTCATTCATCGGCGTGTAGTTTATCAGACGAAGAGGTTTTTAGTCGGCATAACCGGGTCGTAGGTATAGCTGCAGCCCAGATGGCGCAGGCCGGCCTCGTCACCGCGGCTGGGATAATGGGAAAGATGAACATCGCACTGCGCCAGTTGGGGCAGGCAGGCCAGGGCTTTCTGGGCATAGATGTCTCTGGAAGCGCTGACCACCAGAACAATCAGGGTCTCACTCAAGTCCAGCCCGACCCGTGAGTTGCTGCCTAACCCATATTTGAAATTCGCAACCGAGGACACGATTTCCGGCAGGAGGATGAATTGGCTGTCCGGGATATTCGCCAAATGCTTGACTGCATTAAGGATCATGCTGGCGGCCGAATGCAGCAAAGGCGAATTTTTGCCGGTGACCAGGTCACCGTTATGCAGTTGCATCGCCGCTCCGCAATAGATGCCGGCGTCGCCTTTGTGTCTGCTTTCGCAGTCTCTGGCGGCCTCCCGGGCAGCGGTAAGGACTTTCCGGTCAGCGATGGTCACATTGGCCTTCTGCATGATTTCGGAAGCTCTGATTACGGCTCCGTCAGTGGCCGTGCGCCCTAGGCGAAAATCCGCCTCGTACTGCAGGAATCGCCGCACGATTTCCTGTTTAGCGGCGGTCTGCACGTACTTGTCATCGATGATACCGCTGATGATGCAGTTCACTCCCATATCTGTGGGGGACTGGTATCCATCATTGCTGCCGGTGATGCGGTTCAACAGTGCGCGCAGGAGCGGAAAAGCCTGCAGGTCCCGGTTGTAATTTACAGCCACGATCTTGTAGGCATCATAATGGAAGTTGTCCAAGGCGTTGTAGTCCCGCAGGTCTGCGGTTGCCGCCTCATAGGCATGATTCAGCGGGTGATCAAGGGGCAGGTTCCAGACCGGGAAGGTCTCGAATTTGGCATATCTGGCACAGCTGCCGTTTTCGAACTCGTGGTAGATTTGGCTGAGACAGGTGCCCATTTTGCCACTGCATGGTCCGGGGCCGGTGACCACCACCAACTGTCGGGTGACTGGGATGTAGTCATTGGCACCAAAGCCTTGGGCACTGACAATCATATCCAGGTCGTTGGGATAATCGGGAATCGCATGATGAAAAAATACCTTCAGACCGTGCTTGCGTAAACGCTGGTAAAAATCCACCGCCGACGGCTGCCCGGT
>JAAYYJ010000429.1 GCA_012515455.1 Oligosphaeraceae bacterium | reverse complement strand
GCTTTCCTGAATGATATCACAGACGAACGGGTCCGGGTTCGGTCCCAGCAGTTCCTCGACCAGCCTTTCGGCGGCACTGGATATCTGCGCTTCATCCGTGCCGGTCAGGAGGTACAATTTTTTTGCCTGCTTGCTAGCCAAGAAAACACTCCGATGCGGTCAGTTGCCGGGAGATAATATAATCCCTGAAGCGTTGTTTCTCCATTATCCCGATTATCGGACCGGGAAATTCTGGAGATATTACGGGTGTTGTCCAGGAATTATTTCACCTGCATAACTAAACCGAAGCTGGCTTTATCACCTTTACTCTTCAAATTGACGGTCCGGAAACAGGCTTCGAAGGTGCTGGAAGTCTGGTTGGGGGAATCCCATAAAGCATAACCCAGAAAGGCATCCGCCGGGGACAACTTGAATTCCGCCGCCTTCTGCTGGTGGACGAATTTGACCCCGGGGTGGTCGATCTTGAGGGTGTCTTCCTTGACCTCGAACACCGAACGGATGACCCGCTCAAATTCAGCCTCTCCGACAGAAAACAGCGAGCGGCTGAATTTGCGGCTGAATTTACCTGCCTGGCCATTGCTGCTGTACTCGATATACCCGCCTTCCTGGGCCGGCGCGGCCGGAAAACAATGGTAGCGCAAGCCGGCCTGGATACTGCGGGGATTCTCATCCGAAGATTCATTGCAGAGCTCGGTTTTGACCTCAACCCGGCGGCCTTGATCAGTAACGATGAAGGTTTGCCGCACCGCCAGATACTCCAAGTCAGTCGACATCTGGTTATTGATAATTACCTCACCGCTCACCAGCAGTCCGCCCTCGACCTTCTCCTGGGCGGTGACCACGAAGGGGGCGTTGACCTGATAGGACGGCGACCAGAAGGCGACCGTCCCCAGGCCGGAGGCCTCGCTGCCCAGCAGTTGGGGCAAGCCGTCGACGGTCCAGGCGGTCACGCTCATCGTCTTGCAGTTGATGCTCAGGGAGTTTTTCCCCGCGCTGAGCTGCAGGAACCCGGTCTGGTTGTCAGCCTTGCAGACAATACCCGCATTCTCCATCTCCACCAGTTTCGAGGACTTGAAACCGTAACGCTCTTCATACAGAGCATCCTCAGCCGCAGCCTTCTCCAGTTCCGGCAGCAGAGTCTGACGGAATTTGCGGATGTCGGAGGTAGTGAAATCCACCTTCTCGGTATTGCCGGGCGTGGGAATGATGGAAAAGACCACGCAGCGCAAGGCCCCGACGAACAGCTCAATGCCGGCCGAGAGTTGCTCACCAGTGTAATAATTGGCGGCCGAGGCGAAGAAGCCGGTCTTCCCAGGGGCAAACAACTTGCCATCTGCATAGACCTGATATTTTTCCCCTGCCGGCAGACCAGGCAGCTGCAGCTGGAAGAACGCGGGGCCTTTTTCCCAAAAATTGAACACCGCGACGATGTTTTTGTCTCCCAGGCGGTATGCCGCATGCTGCAACATTGAGACATTGGTGAGCTCGGGCAGGTATCCGGTCACTCTTCCGGCCGGCAGGCTGTAGGGCTGCTGGGGTGTCAGGGTGACCTTTTCGTCTATTCTCTGACCGTCAGACACATACTCTTCGAATTCGGCAGCGTGATTCGCAGCTCTGGCGAAAGCGGCCCAGTAGCGGTTGTCATAGCCGCGGGGGAAGATATACAGCGTCGCCGCTTCATAGCCGTTGAAGAAAAAGCTGTTCAAGTCCATTTCCATGGCTTCCGGCTGGGTCACCCAGGCCGAGCCCTGAATACCGTGCGGGAAAGCCAGCAACTTCGGGCGTGCTTGGGGCGGGTAATCTTTATTCACCTGGGCCCGGACATCCTTGGCTGAGACAAAGGTCGACAAGTTATTGGCTTTGCGATAGACATAAGGCTTCTGCGTGTCCCAGCAGGGATACGGCCCCCAGGGATCAATCCAGCGCAAGGCCGAGGCGTAATCGGACTGATGGACCTCTTTGCCATTCTCGATCTTGGGCCAGCAGCTGGCCATCTCACACCAGGCAATACCAGGAATAAAGCCGAAGGATTTCTCCCCGCCGGTCATGGCGCAAATCGTCTCATGCAGAGTACGCACCATCTTGGCGTGTTCCAGACTGCGGAAACGGACCCCCTGCTCATAATATTTCCGGCCCCGGCCTAATTCCAGCGGCCATTCCTGGCGCAGCTGCTCCAGGGGTACATTGGCAAATTTGGCGAAAGCCTCCCGGCAGCGGTCACAGAAACAGCCTTTGCCGGCGAACATATAGGGCTCCCAGTTGGACCACAGCCCGTCGGTGCCCTGCAGGTTCTCCTGCAGATATTTACAGATCGTCTCGGTAAAGAACGGCCGTTTTTCATAGATTGCAATCGGGCAGGTGGCCATCTCCAGGTCCCGGGACGGGCTGTCGCCCAGAAATTTGTACTTGTCTGCCTCCGGGCGGTCTTTGGGCGGGCCGACGCGGAAGCCGTTGGCGATGTAATACAGTTCCGGAGTAATCACATCAATGCCGGCTTTCCTCCAGGCCGGCAGCTGGGTCCCAACCGCCGGCTGCCCAATGATCCAGCGCACGCCCACGCTATGGAAAAATCCGGCCAGGAATTCATTGTTCTCCGGGTTGAAATTATAGTATCGCCCGCCGATATAGAAACCGGGGAGGTATTTTTTCGCCCTCGCCTTGACTTGAATGGCGGGCATGACTGCAAAACTGTACTGCTCCTGATTGGATACCACTGCCCCCTCGTCCTCAATCCAGCAACTGCCCTGCCCCAGCGGTGTGCCTGGCTCCTGTTCCGTGGTGATCAACGCGGTCAGAACCAGATAGAAGTCAAAGCCGTTGATGACTGAGGGGCGATTGCGGTATCCGCTGCCCAAGTCGACCTTGACCAGCGTGCCGGCAGCGTCTTCTTCGAGAGTAAAAGGCAGGCTCTCAGAGACCTGCAGGAATTTGACCCCTTTCGGGAAGCGCAGCAGATGATAAGGCTGTTTCAGTTTGGCTTCCTCGGCCGTGCCATTGCGCCGCCAAACGAAAGTCATCACTGCCGGCTGATTCTGGGACAAGGTAAACACTCTGTCCAGAAAACCCTGCGGCGACAGTTTCAGCGTCAGCTTCTCCTGCTTCTGCACCGGCTGCAAGCGCACATTGCGCATCTTCAAAGTACCTACGCCATCAATCCGGAAAATCAGACTGAGGTACTGCGCCCCGGCCGGAACCACGATTTCCTGACTGAACAGCCCCCAGTCCCCGACCAGGTCATTGAAGCCCAGAGTCAGCATCCCCGGCATAGTCTTAGACTTCAGGGGGTCCTCAGAGGCGCCTTTGAACAAGGCCAGCACCGCGTTGCTGCCACTGGACTGATGCTGGGCCTGGTAATCAAACACCAGGCGGAAAGTCCCGCCCTCGAGATTGGGCAGGGGCACGATTTTGCTCCAGGCCGCAGACACCGACGGTGTCAAATCCCCGCAGAGCTCCTGCAAGCCGGCCGTTTTTACAATCGAGGCCACCCCGTCCTGAATATCCCAGGTGATATAGTCACGAATCTTAGCCTGCATCGGCCGCACCCGAGCCTGGTCCGCGTGATGAACGTAGCTGTAGGAATTATCCCAACGATAAGGGTCCTCGGCTCTGGTCGCGGCATTCGGCTGTGAGAAGTCGCCGTTGCTCAGCAGGTTCACGCCCTCGTCTGCCGCGGCCTGGAATCTGGCCGCCGAAAGAGCGGCGAAATCGTAGGTCACGCCACCGCGCACCAGCGCCGGGACCTCCGCCGCAGCTTGTGCCCATACACCCAGAACCGCCAGCAGCCAGAAACACGTGATTCGAAACATTTTTGCCTCTCCTTATGGTTGTCGTCTAATACAAACAGTGGTTTATGATAACAGGGCTGAATAAAGTTACAACTGCCAGCGCGCTTGGGCACTGGAGACGATTTTTTCCAGCAGATGCCGGTATTCCAGCAGCGGTCCGCCGGGATCAGGATGATACAGCGAGTAAATCTGCGGACTCCAGCTTTTGACCGGCTTCAAGCCCGGAATGCCGTTGATCTCAATGACCCGCAGCTGGCCCCGGGCATCGACCCGCAAATCCAGGCGGACATGGTCCAGGCAATGCAGCGCTGCGGTGGCCTCCCGGCTCAGAGCCACCGCCTCGGCAAAGCGCGCCTGGTCTTCCGGGATGGAAATGTGGGTTTTGCCCACCCCGCGCAGGTCGCTGCGCAGGATGCGGTAGCGGCCGTAGCAGGACTCGTCCACGCTGACCTTGCCGGGCAGAATTTCCTGCTGCGGGCCATTCCCCAGCATCAGCACGGTGTATTCCTCGCCGGGGAGATAATCCTCGACCAGGGCGGCCTGCTGCAGCTCCCGATGGATGCAGGCCACCTGCCGGCACAACTCCGCGCGGGTATTCACCACACTGGCATCACTGATGCCGATGGAG
>JAAYYJ010000428.1 GCA_012515455.1 Oligosphaeraceae bacterium | reverse complement strand
CCAGGGATAGCAATGCCACTATAACGGCAACGACCGTGCCGGCGGGTAAGACCGCCGGTGTCTTGAGCTCAGCGGTTGGTGCCGGATAGTGCCATGCCTAAAAAAACTCCGGGGTTTGGGGCGGAGCCCCAATCAAAGTCCGCATAGTCTACAAAAACCGAAGCCCAGAATTTCGTTTTCAGAGTAACCAGCACAATAGCTTGGGCATCCTGCCCATGATTTTTTAGGACAAGCCGATGTTCGATATCCACACCATTGAGGAGATCAGTCTGCTGCGTGAGAGTTGTGAACTCGAATGCAAGAAGGCTGGCGGTCGTGACGGCCGGGGAACTGTTCCCGAATCCTTCTGGGAAACATATTCCGCCATGGCCAACACCGATGGCGGCGTGATCCTGCTTGGCGTCAGCGAGAAAGATGGAGAATTCGAATTGATCAACCTGCCGGATACCGGGCGGCTCCGAAAGGACATTTTTTCGACGGCCGGGAACTTGTCTAAAGTCAGCGTCAACCTGCTATCCAACCAATCGGTCAGTGACATTCAGATCGACGGCAAGGCCATTCTGCGGGTGGATGTTCCCCGTGCGAAGCGTTCGCAACGACCGGTTTTCCTGAATGGCAATCCGCTCGGTGGCAACGCCTACCGCAGACTGCATGAAAACGACCAGAAATTAACAGACGACGAGGTGAAGCGTTTTCTGGCCGAACAAGTCGAGGACAGTCGAGACAGCTGGATTCTTCCTGCCGGGTTTGGTTTAGATGACCTGTGTCAAGAATCTATCCGTGCCTACCGGCAGGCGCACCAGAATCTAAATCCCGCCCATCCCTGGGGTAGCCTGGACGATGCTGCCTTTCTGGCGCAAATCGGCGCGTGGCGGCAGGATCGAATGACGGGAAAACAAGGCCTGACGCAAGCTGGATTGCTCATGTTCGGCACGCATCCAGTGATTCAGCAAGCATTCCCGTACTACATGTTGGATTACCAAGAGCGCCCGGAGGCCAAGACCGAGTTGCGCTGGATTGATCGGGTCACGCTGGATGGCTCGTGGTCCGGCAACCTCTATGATTTTTACCGCAAAGTGTATCCGAAACTGATGGCGGATTTGAAGACGCCATTTCACCTGGAGGGCGGGGAACGGAAGCAGGAGACACCCGTCCATGTCGCCCTCCGCGAGGCACTGGTCAACGCCCTGGTGCATGCGGACTATTCAGACCGAGCTTCCGTGCTGGTGGTCAAACGGCCGGACATGTTTGGTTTCCGAAATCCGGGAACCATGCGAATTCCAGTGGAAGTCGCCTTGAAGGGTGGCGAGGCAGACTGCCGGAATCGGCTTTTGCATCAGATGTTCCGTTATGTCGGCTTGGGTGAACAATCCGGCTCGGGCATTCCCAAAATCATGGAGGGCTGGCGCCTGTCGCATTGGCGGCCGCCGGAATTGTATGAAAAGCTGGAGCCCTACGATCAGACGATTATGGAGTTGCGAATGCTTGACCTCTTTCCGCCTGGCACAGTATCCCTGCTCCGAAAAAAATATGGACCCCGTTACGAACAACTTGGATACGAAGGACAGGTGGCCGTAGCGCTGGCTTTGACCGAAGGCACGCTTACTCACGGTCGCCTGGCGCAGTTGACCGGCAGGCATCCGGCCGACCTGTCGCGGGTCTTGCATCAGCTAGTCCATGACGCACAATTGCTGATATCCGCCGGTAATGGGCGAGGCGCCGTCTATCATCTGGCAGATCTGGACTTGCCACAGCCCGACGATGTGTTCGGCAAGGAGATAAGCTCCCCACATTTGGCGGCGAGCTCCCCACATTTGGCGGCGAGCTCCCCACATTTGGATAGTTCCCGGGATGTCCAAGGGCGTCTGGTTTCCTCCCATTTGCCCCACCCCATTGTCGACGACGTTAAATTCCTTGCCCCGAATTTTTGTGCACAAATGGAACAGCTTGCGAATATACCCAGAACCAAGAGAAAAATTGACCGAGAAATAATGAAGCGAACCATTCACGCTCTGTGTAAGAACCAATACGTCACCCTTGATTGCATTGCAGTGTTTGTTCGCAGAAATGCGAAGTCGATGCAGAGTCAGTTTTTGACACCGATGGTGCGAGACGAACGTAGCTTGGAATGGGCATTTCCCGCCACGCCAAATGATCCGCGACAGGCGTATATCACTGCAAAGGAGATGCCTGTTGATATGGAAATGGAGGAGTCTGAATAACCTTTTTGGGTTCTTCCCGGTTTTTGGAAAAACGGATTGTTTCAGTCACGGAATGCGCTGTGCGGGTATCGAAAAGGTTGCTCTGGTGTGTCGCCGCACGGCGTGAATGTCCTCCGGCAGGGTGCAGTCGCAGCATACATGGTTTCCCCCCGCTGTCTCGAGTTCCCCATTTAGTCGCGATGTTCCTTATCTCCTGATGAATTTCTGGCCACCGACAAGACCTAATGTAAGCCCCGGCAAACGACCAGCCAAAATTTCGTTTCTAAGGTGGGTACAACAGATCTGCCTGAGCGTCTCCAAGTAATCCCTCACTTATTGATAACAGCCGTGCCGCCGCCAAGATGTGTTTTTGTCTCACGCGAAGCCGCGAAGCCGCGATGAAGACAAAGGCAAAGAAGATGTCGGCATGTCTTGCCGCTTTGCGGCAATTCACGCCGCCGCTTCAAGCCGCAACGGACACAAGGAACTGGTGTTCTGAAGGCAAATTCACAGACCGATCCGTCCGCGATAAAAGAAGCCAAATTCGATCCGCATGGCTGAAAGCCGCTTTTCAGCGCTCAAACGCCACCGGAATGACGAGTTCCCACCTTGTCATGCTGGAAGAACCACCAAGGTAAAGTAAGCGTTCGCCCAGCCCATATCTCCGCATGTGTTTCGCGTGATTACATTAACACCTGAACGCGAAAAGCCCCGGTCCGCGTGAAGCGGATCGGGGCGGTTGTGCGATAGTGTGCGGGTGGTGTCAGTTG